>JANYKY010000046.1 GCA_025357975.1 Gemmatimonadaceae bacterium | reverse complement strand
CATTCTGGTCACGCACGATCACTGAAGGAGTGACCGGAACAGAGCTACCAGCGGCTGAGACCTGGGCGTCACCGGCTGATTTTGTGACTGTTGCGGGTGCGCCGGCGCTCCCAGTTGCATTGAATGTCACCGCCACGGTGCCCACAGATGCGCTGAGGACATTGGCGCCCACCGCCGCGCCGAGTGTCCACGCGCCCACCGTGGCGACTCCGGATGCGTCGGCAATTGCGGCAGCACCGGTTACCGACCCTCCCCCGCTCACCACCGTAAACGCCACCATCGCGCCGCCAATCGGACTTCCATTCTGGTCGCGCACAATCACCGAAGGAGCCGGGGAAACCGCAGTGCCTGCGACGCCGGAAATCGAGGTACTCGAGCTCGCGACGATCGTCGTCACCGAAGCAGGCTCTGTTTTCTCTCCTGTGCAGCTGACACAGATCAGCAGAAGCAATGCGGGCCCAAGCTTACCTGCACGGACAAGGAGTTTATTCACACAGTTGCCTCAAAGTCAGCCGCGAATATCCAGGACAGAAGGATAACCCGCTACTGCTCGATTCTTAGCACTTCTGCAAAAGGCAGAGTGGAGTCTTTACAGATACGCCGCTGACAATGTTACTGAAAGCTGACCACTCGGCCTGACCGTAGGAGTTGTAGTAACGAACACGCCCTTTGACGCTATCGCCGATGTTGAAGGCGACGAGGGACGTTTGCACAGCGCCAAGACCGGCGACCAGCTCCGTTTTTTTATAGACGAAAGAATTGGAGCCGGTAGCCTGGACCCAGAACTCCGCCTCGGCTGCCCAGGCTGAAGTCGTGTTAGTCCACCGCAGCATCGCACGTCCGTCCGCCGAACCGGCGATTTTTACGCCAACCGGTATGTCTGTTAGCGGATTCACGAACGTCTGGCCCTCTGGCGTCAAACTCCCATCGCTGTTGACCAGATAATGAGGGTTTCCGAGCCACTGCTGGTAGCTCCAGTAAACCGCTCCATTGATCCTCTTGTCGCTGAGGATGCGACCAATCGCCTGCTTCATATGCTCTTGATAGTCAGAGGCGGGCTCACGCCAGCCCATGAATCCCCACGAGCCGAGCACCATGTTCGCGCCATGAGCGACGGACCATGCTGCATCCTTGTCCACCCTCGACCACCAACCGCTCACGTCCCCGAGGGGAATCGACACACCGAAGTCGTGAAATCGCCATTCGGTGACGGGCGGGACTACTCCGTAACGCTGTTTATAGATGTTGTAAAACTGATCCGCGTAGCCAATCGAGTGCATCGTCGACTTGCAGACGGCATCATCCGGCGGGCAACATTTTGCATTCGGCTCCGCGAAGCCTGCCGGAGACACGCGCGCTGTCGGATCTGCGCCGCGAACCCCTGCAACGAAGTCGTGATACATCGTGGCGTAGTCGGAAGGCGTGATGCAATACTGATCAGGCTCATCGCCGTCGATGTAGAGGCGGCCGCGGTTGGCAGCGGCAAACGACAGAACGTTTTGATCCGGGTTCCATTCGGCGTATTGCCGGTCCTGTCGGGCGTCGAGTGTAAAGGTCTGCATCTGGATCGGACTCGAAGCGTAGCTCTCTGACCACGCGACAAAGAATTTGCTGAATGATACGTCGGCAGTACGGGTGACACTCGTTAGCTCAGGGCCGGCTGGCTCCTGATCGATGCACCCGGACAGGATCAGGGACACGATTGCAACGGGGATCATTGCGGATCGAATGTCTTTCGGCCGCAATAATTTCGGGTAATGCATAACTGTCCTCTGAGTCTGCTATGGAAACGGTCGACCGTTACCGAAGTTGCTTCCGTTCGCGATGAGTGCGCCCATCATAAGGAGGGACGCAATACGAGAGCAGAAGTAAAAAAGAAGTCGAGCCACCGCGTCCTTCTTGACCGTCGCCTGATCACTCAGCCAAACAGGGGAATTGCGGCACGGCTAAGATACACCATGTACGCGGGCTCGTTGATTATTTTTTTGCTCCCCGGAAGGCCGGAAACCCGTGTCTCAGTCGAGCCCCGCGGCCTCGAGATCGCTCTGCATCATTTCACCCGGATGCTTTGGCCGGCGAAAATACCACCAGGCACGCAACGGGTCGTGCTTCTCGTTTTCGGCATTGGCCTTACCCCACACTGAACCCGTCTGCACGGTAGCCTTTTTCATCCTGTCATCCGCCTTTGCCAGCAACGTCTTGACAGAGTCCCGCTCCGATTGATCGGCGGCTTGCATCGATCCTTCTATTATGTCGCGCAGATCCATGTCATTCAGCCAATCGTCGAGCGTGAAGTCATAGTGGCTCGCCGATCTGGCAATCGCATCCCAACGATCGATCGCGCCTTCGAGACCGTCCTCAATGAGTTCGCGCGAAACACCCCGCGACCTCATGTACGCCGCTACCGCATCGCTCGGCACGAAGCCGCCGGAAGGCTGTGATTTGCTCATCAGTGGCTTCGCTCCGCCTGTCGCCGGAAATAATTTTCGCCGTTGTTCGGCTTGAAGAAGGTCCGAATCGTTCCGTCGCTGTTGAATGCGATAAATGCCCCGCTCTTCCGATCAAAGCGCGACGAGCTGCCATCGCTTCTCGATATCTCTTCGATATCGCCGCCAACACGCGCATCCCGAAGCTGCTGAGCCTCGAGTAGATACTCCTGCTTGTTGACTCTGCCGAACTCCGCACCGTGCTTCGCGAAATGTTCGTCGAATTGTTTCCGCGACCTGAAGCCAATATTGGTCCGCACGTGCGTCGCTGCAGCGGTCGCCGCCGGAATGCTCAATTGTGCCTGGCTTCGTGAGGCCGGCGCCGGTTGAGCTGACGGCCCGCAGGCGGCGCCGACAAGACCAACAAATGCCAAGAGTGGGCGTACACGCATCTCGCGAACATACCCCATTCGCCCGATTCGAGCGAGAGGTCGCGCAGCACAGAAAGCCGAACTCGCGAGACACTCGATTGCAGCCCACATTGTCGGTCGCATGCTTATAGAGAATATCTCGGATACTGCTCGCTGGGTCGCGTATTACCGCGCTATGGAGAGCGACCGCCCGGACGCACTTTTCAGCGATCCCTTCGCTCGACGCCTGGCCGGCGAGCGCGGTGAGAACATCGTTGACAACATGAAGCAAGGGCGCAGCATGGCCTGGGCGATGATCGTACGCACCGCGGTCTTTGACGAAATCATTCTCGATACGATCTCGCAGCACGGCGTCGACACGGTCGTCAATCTCGCTGCCGGTCTCGACGCGCGACCATGGCGGATGCCGTTGTCGCCCAGTCTTCGATGGATCGACGTGGATCTCCCGAGCATTCTCGACTACAAGCTCGACACGCTGCGCGAGTCAACGCCGGTCTGCCAGTACGAGACGGTTCGTCTCGACCTGACGAACACCGTTGACCGCAAAGCGCTATTCGAGCGGATCGGCGAATCGGCGAAATCAA
>JANYKY010000035.1 GCA_025357975.1 Gemmatimonadaceae bacterium | reverse complement strand
CCACGTCTGCGTGGGCGTCGTTCGCGGAGCGCGCGGAGCGTCAACCACGCCATCCATCATCGCGCGGCCACCACGCGAATTGTCCGGACCACCTTCCTTGTACTTCAATGGGAGGAACAGAGTAAACGTGCTGCCTTTCTCCGGCGTACTTTCGACGCGAATCTCTCCTCCCAGAAGTCGCGCGAGCTCTCGGCTGATCGTAAGCCCGAGACCGGTGCCACCGAACTTCCGGCTGGTAGTGCCATCAGCCTGCTGGAACGCTTCGAAGATCAAGCGCTGCTTGTCCTGCGCTATTCCAACTCCGGTATCCGAGACGGCAAACGCGATGACGCCCCGCGAAGTATTGAGGTTCGCGTTCATGAAGCGCCGGCTCGCTTCAGCCTTTCGCACCGTCAGTGTAACCTTGCCCTGGCTCGTAAACTTGAACGCGTTCGACAAGAGATTCTTTAGAACCTGCTCGAGGCGCTGCCCGTCCGTGAACAGCGTCCTCGGAGCATCCTGCTGAACTTCGACGTTGAACTCGAGTCCTTTCTGCTCCGCAACCGGCGCGAAACTTCTCTGCAGCGAATCGTTAACCTCGTCCACCGCAACATCGGTCGGGGTGATTTCCATCTTGCCGGCTTCAACCTTCGACACGTCAAGCACGTCGTTGATAAGCGAGAGCAAATCGCTTCCGGACGAGTAAATCGTCTGCGCGTATTCCACCTGCTTCGGCGAAAGATTCTTGTCCTTGTTGTCCGTCAGCAGCTTGGAGAGAATCAGGAGACTGTTGAGCGGCGTGCGCAGCTCATGTGACATGTTAGCGAGGAACTCCGACTTGTACTTGGAGCTCAACGCAAGCTGTTCCGCCTTTTCTTCGAGCGCGAGACGCGCAGCTTCGACCTCGTCGTTTTTCTGCTCGACTTTTCTGTTCTGCTCGGCCAGCAGTGATGCCTTTTCTTCGAGCTCTTCGTTTACCTGTTGCAGCTCGACCTGTTGATCGCGAAGCAATTCCTCCGAGCTTCGCAGCGACTTTGTCTGCGCTTCGAGCTCGGAGTTGGATTTCTTGAGCTCTTCCTGCTGCTGCTTGAGCTCCTGCGACTGGCTTTGCAGCTCCTGCGTAAGCTGCTGTGACTGCTCGAGCAGCTCGCTCGTGCGCATATTGGCCGAGATCATGTTGAGCACCACGCCGACGCTTTCTGCAAGCTGGTCCAGGAAGATCTGGTGGATCTGGCTGAACGGCAGGAAGGACGCGAGCTCGACAACCGCCTTCACTTCTCCTTCGAAGAGAATCGGAAGCACGAGAATATTTCGTGGCGCCGCTTCGCCCAGTCCCGACGTTATGCGGATGTAGTCATCGGGCACGCTGGTGAGAAGAATCGGCTTTTTCTCGAGTGCCGCCTGCCCGACAAGGCCTTCGCCGAGGTGGAACGTGTTGCCGAGGTGCTTGCGTTCCTTGTATGCGTAGCTGGCGATCAGCTTCAGCACCGGCGTCGCATCGTTCTCCATTATATAGAAGGCGCCGTGATGGGCAGATACGAGAGGCGTCAGCTCGGACATGATGAGCTTCGACACCGCTTCGAGATCCTTTTGTCCCTGCATCATCCGCGAGAACTTGGCGAGGTTGGTCTTCAACCAATCCTGTTCCGTGTTCTTTTCCGTCGTGTCTTTCAGGTTAGCGATCATCTGGTTGAGGTTGTTCTTGAGCTCGTCGAGCTCGCCCTGCGTCTCAACTGTGATCTGTCCGGACAGGTCGCCGCGAGTCACCGCCGTTGCAACGTTTGCGATAGCGCGCACCTGCAGCGTGAGACTGTTCGCCATCGCATTCACGTTGTCGGTGAGTGCTCTCCACGTACCAGCGGCTCCCGGCACACTCGCTTGACCGCCAAGCTTGCCCTCCGTACCCACTTCCTTTGCCACCCGTGTCACTTCGTCCGCGAACAGCCGGAGTGAATCCACCATGGCGTTGATGGTGTCCTTCAGCTCGAGAATCTCACCGCGCACCTCGACGGTGATCTTCTGCGACAAGTCTCCGTTGGCCACCGCCGTCGTAACGAGCGCAAT
>JANYKY010000520.1 GCA_025357975.1 Gemmatimonadaceae bacterium | reverse complement strand
GCTTCGAGGATGCGCAAGCGTTTCTCGTCAACACCGGGCTCGATGCCGAAAAGATCGCGAACGAAGTGGCGGGACGTGTGGGTGCCGGGTTCGTTCGAGCGACGAAGCCCCTTTAGGCATGAAGAGCTGAGCTTCTACGTCAGGTCCCCATTTCCCGAAGCTCATCGGCCGCAGCAAGCACGTAACCGATTTCCTTGGACAGCGATCTCGCTTCCTGAGTTACGCTCGTCACATCCTCGAGCGCCGACTGGAGGCCTGACGAACGCATCTTGAGCATATCCAGCGTGAGGTTCTGAAGCAGCAGACCGGCACTCTCATACTGCTCGGCCAGCGTGTCACGCGACTTCACGAGATTCGCGAGCATCTCGCGCTGTCTCTTGAGAAGTCTGAGCATGCGCTCCCTATCCGACGTGCTGTCGGCGGACTGCTCCATCTTCGCGATGCGCTCATCGAGCGCCGGCAAACGCTCCGGACCGATTTCACCATCGAGGCGATGCAACGCCGTCGCGAGTGCGGCGATCCGATCGTACAGTCCGTCAGCCGTGCTCTTCACATCGGGCAACATCTTTTGCTCGGTCTCGCTCAACCGCGCGACCAGGGCACGGATGGTACGGCGATCGTTGATCGCTTGCTTCAGAACACTCCCGCGAGGCCCGATGATCACTTCTCTGCTCACGTCCGGTGAGTCAGCGTCGGCGGATTGACTCGTCGACGGCGCGGTCAGCGACGGCATCGCGGATTGCGGCAATGACTGGGAAGACGATGATGGGAGCCCTTTGCCTCCGCCGAAAATATCCCCGACGCGCGCACCCGCGGCCCACAAGCCTCCGAGCTGCGAGAACACTCCCATCGCCATGCCCATTGCCGGAAACACCGCCCACCAGAAATGGTGACCGCCATTTTGAGTTACGGCGTTGATGCCGAACAGGAACGTGGTGGTTCCGAGATAGCTCGCGAACTGGCGGCGGAAGCCACGAATTCGATCGGGAAGCGGCTTCGCATTCTCCCGGTCTTCTTTTAGTCGCTCCCTCTCTTCATGCCGAAGTTGTCGTGCTGCTCGTCGCGAGCGGATGGCAAGAATTTGAGCGTTGGGCATGCCGAAACCCGGGAACCCGCCGAGGTCTTCAACGCTTGGGGGAAGTGGAGACTTGAATGAGCTGGCGACCGGCCGCTCGACCGAAGCTGGATACGAAGATTGGCTGAATGAGGCAACGTGACCGCCATCCACAGCTTCCACGACGTCGCTGCCTTCTCCAAACCGGTTGCCCGGATCTTTCTCCAGCAAACGCAAGACGATTCTTTCGAGGTCTCCAGGAATTCCCGCGCGCAAGTTGGACGGCGGCACCACATGCTCGGTCACCTGTTTCATCATCACGACCGGCGTCGTCGGTCCGCTGAACGGCGGCTGACCGGTCATCATATAGTATGCAACGGCGCCAAGTGAGTAGAGATCGGAGCGTCCGTCGAGCTCGCGGTCACCGGCGCATTGCTCGGGCGACATGTACGCAGGAGTGCCGATTGCAGTACCCGTGGCGGTGAGTCGTGAATCGCCTTCGGTAGCTGCGCGAGCTATCCCGAAATCCGTCACCATCGCTCGCCCCGATGGGGACTCGAGCAGAATATTGTCCGGCTTGATGTCCCGATGGACAATTCCATGCTTGTGTGCATACGACAAGGCGTCCGCCACTTCACGCAGAACACGCCTCACATCCGGAAAAGGCATCGCGCCCTGCATACGGACACGGTCGCCGAGGTTCTGGCCTTCGATCAGCGCCATGGTGAAGTACGCGAGGCCGTCTTTCTCGTCGACAGAATAAATCTGCACGATATTCGGATGATTCAAGCCTGCCGAAGTCTCGGCCTCACGCATGAACCTTTCACGCGTCCCTGCCCGGAATGCGAGATCGGGAGGCAGCAGCTTGATCGCGACATCGCGCTTCAGCCGCGCATCGCGAGCTCGGTAGACGATACCTGCTCCACCGCGGCCGATCTCACGCTCGATCTCGTATGACGGAGCCAGGGTGCGTTCGACGCGAGCACGAAGCTCTGATTCGGAGACTGACTGAGAAGGATTGGTCAAGCTGATGTGGCGAGAATTTAGGGGCCCGGGCTAGTCTACCACGCGACACCACTCTTCGCGAGGGACAGCAGGGTCTCAACTGGGTATACTGATAAATGACCATGCAAGCCGTTGCGCCCACTTTTCCTGCTGTCTCCGAATCGTTCAAGCTTCTCGACGCATACTGGCGAGCCGCGAATTATCTCTCCGTCGGACAGATCTATCTGCGCGACAACCCGCTGATGCGGGAGCCGCTCAGAATCGAACACGTGAAGCCCCGGCTGCTCGGTCACTGGGGAACAACGCCAGGGCTCAACTTCGTGTACGCGCACATGAACAGGCTGATCGTCGACCGCGACCTCAATGCCATGTTCATTACTGGCCCGGGTCACGGCGGCCCCGGTATCGTCGCAAATACATACCTCGAAGGAACGTATAGCGAGGTATATCCGAAAATTTCGCGCGACGTCGACGGACTCAGGCGACTGTTCACGCAATTTTCTTATCCCGGCGGTATTCCAAGTCACGTCGCGCCTGAAACGCCCGGCTCGATTCACGAGGGCGGCGAGCTCGGATACTCGCTACTGCACGCATTCGGCGCGGCGTTCGACAACCCTGATCTGTTCGTGTGCTGCGTGATCGGCGATGGCGAAGCCGAGACGGGCGCGCTCGCCGCGAGCTGGCATTCGAACAAATTCATCAATGCGGCCCGCGACGGAGCCGTCCTCCCTGTGCTTCACCTTAACGGATACAAGATCGCGGGGCCTACTGTGCTCGCGCGGATACCCGAGAGTGAGCTCACCTCGTTGATGCACGGTTACGGCTACGAGCCCCACTACGTTTCCGGCGATGATCCGGCCGAGATGCACGAGCTGATGGCGACCACGCTCGACATTGTGGCAGATGCAATTGCCGACATTCAGTTCAACGCGAGAAACGGAAACTCGATCGAGCGCCAGCGATGGCCGATGATCGTTCTCAGGTCGCCGAAAGGCTGGACAGGCCCCGTCTCCGTAGATGGCAAGCAAACTGAAGGCTCATTCCGGTCACATCAGGTTCCGCTGTCGGGATTGGCTGACAACCCCGAGCATCTCGCGCTGCTCGAAGAATGGATGCACAGCTATCGACCCGAGGAGCTTTTCGACGACAACGGCGCTCTCATTCCGGAGCTCGCGAACCTCGCACCTCGCGGCGCGAGGAGAATGGGCGCCAACCCACACGCGAACGGCGGACTGCTTCTCCAGGATCTCATCATGCCGGATTTTCGCGACTACGGCGTGAGCGTGAAGACACCCGGCGCAGTCGACGCGGAAGCGACTCGCGTTCTTGGTGTTATGCTGCGCGAAGTGATGCGGCTCAACGAGGGTGCCTCGAATTTTCGCGTGATGGGGCCTGACGAAACGAGCTCGAACCGCCTCGACGCGCTATTCGACGTGACCGGCCGAATGTCTTCAGCGACAATTCTTCCGACGGATGATCACGTCACGCCGGACGGGCGAGTGATGGAAGTGCTCAGCGAGCACCTCTGCCAGGGCTGGCTCGAGGGTTATCTGCTCACGGGCAGGCACGGCCTCTTCTCCTGTTACGAAGCATTCGTCCACATCGTGGACTCGATGTTCAACCAGCACGCCAAATGGCTGAACACCACTCGGCACATTCCATGGCGGGCACCCATTGCGTCACTCAATTATCTGCTGACATCGCACGTGTGGCGGCAGGATCACAACGGCAACAGTCACCAGGATCCGGGGTTCATCGATCATGTAGTCAACAAGAAAGCAGACGTAGTGCGCGTTTACCTCCCACCGGATACGAACACACTGCTCTCCGTTGCTGATCATTGCCTGCGAAGCAGGAATTACGTGAATGTCATCATCGCCGGTAAACAGCCATCGCCTCAGTGGCTCGACATCCACTCCGCGGCGGCACACTGCGAGGCTGGCCTGGGATTGTGGAAGTGGGCGAGCACGGCAGAGGGCACCGATCCAGAGGTTGTCATCGCCTGTGCGGGAGACGTTCCGACGCTCGAGGCACTGGCTGCAACGTCCATTCTTCGCGAGCGACTTCCGGACCTTCGCGTTCGTTTTATCAACGTCGTGGACCTGATGACATTGCAGCCGCAGCACGAACATCCTCATGGACTCAGCGATGATGCGTTCGATGGCTTGTTCACGAAAGACAAGCCCATCGTGTTCGCGTTCCACGGGTATCCATGGTTGATACACCGGCTGGCTTACCGGCGCACGAATCACGCGAACCTGCATGTCCGTGGTTACAAGGAAGAAGGAACGACGACAACCCCGTTCGACATGACCGTGATCAACGACCTCGATCGTTTTCATCTTGTGTTGGACGTGCTCAACCGTGTTCCACGGCTGGCCGATCACACTGGGGCAAAAGATCTGGGCGCTTGGTGCCGAGGCAGATTGGTCGAGCATGCGGAATATATCCGCGCGAACGGTGATGACATGCCCGATGTGCGCGACTGGCGGTGGCCTTCCTGAACATTCTCGTCTTGAACGCAGGATCGAGCAGCTTAAAGGCCTCTCTGTTCAAGCTTGAGAGCGCGGGCGCAGAAGGGGACGCGCCGGCTGGCGTGGTCTGGGAAAAAGAGCAGAAATCGGGTGGTGATGTCGAGGCACTGATAACGGACATGTGGACCGGCCCCGACCGCGTCATCGATGGTCCAGCTTCGATCGATGTCGTGGGCCATCGGGTTGTTTTCGGAGGAGCTGAGCTTCGCGAGCCAACAAGAATCACGAGCGAAATTCGGGAACAACTCGCTCGCGTGTCAGAGTATGCGCCCGCGCACAATGCTGCTGCTCTCGCCGCAATCGAGTCCGTCTCGAAAACACTCGACGCGAACATGCCTCAGATCGCAATGTTCGACACGGAGTTCCATAAGTCTTTGGCCCCAGCCGCATACACCTATCCGGGTCCGCAGGCGTGGGTTGAGCAGGGAATTCGACGGTTCGGATTTCACGGCTTGAGCCACCGCTATACATCTCACCGCGCGGCTCGCCTGAACAGCGCGCGCGATCGCTCTTTTCGCGTTGTCACGTGTCACCTTGGAAGCGGCTGCTCTCTCGCCGCTGTTCGGAATGGTCGCTCTGTCGATACGACTATGGGTTTTACTCCCATGGATGGTATTCCGATGGCGCGGCGCTCCGGAGCTGTCGATCCTGGAATTTTGATCCATTTGTTGCGTCACGGCGGAGAAACCGTTGACACGCTCGATCAGATGCTCAACCACAATTCAGGGTTGGCCGGACTCTCTGGAACGACAGGGGACATGCGTGAGATTCTTGAATCGGCCGACGGCGGGAATGAGCGTGCCCGGCTGGCAATCGATGTGTTCGTGCATCATGTAAGGAAAGGAATCGGGGCAATGGCGGCCTCGATGGACGGGCTCGACGCCCTCGTTTTCGCCGGTGGCATTGGCGAGCATTCGCCCCGCATTCGCGCGGACATTGCGAGCGGGCTGGGCTTTCTTGGGGTCGACCTTAACGCCACCCTGAACCGAGACGGAGCTCGCGAGCGAATCATATCCCGCTCGGGCGCAAGAATCTCTACAATGGTCATCCCTGCGGAAGAGAACTGGATAATCGCCTGCGACAGTTTTTCGGCTATGTCGCGTACCAGGCTATCGCTCGGAAACTGACGACCCGCGATCCTGTTGCTCGGAGCAATTTTCCGAAGGGCGTGTACTAGCTGCCTAGTTGTGCGATCCTCTACAAGCTTCTTGATATCCCCATGCCCTCACATAAGTTCTCTACTATGACCATAGTTGCAAAGCCCGGTACCGATGGTCCGGCACTGGGCGAGCGCGAGGCTGAGATCATGCGCGCCCTTTGGATAGCCGGGTCTGGAACTGTGGCCGAGGTAAGGAGAAAGCTCGCCGCTGAGCTCGCTTACACGACCGTTCTGACGATTCTTCGAAACCTCGAAAGCAAAGGGTACGTCAGTCACGAAGAGGAAGGCCGCGTTCACAGGTACTCCCCCCTACTCGGCCGCTCCCAAGCGACCAAGGCGGCAATTTGCCGGGTGGTCGATTCGTTCTTCGAAGGGTCGCCGGAGCAACTTGTCCGCTACCTGGCGCAGCAGAAAATGGTTACGCGGAAAGAACTGAAGCGAATCCGTCGCGAGCTGGCGAAGGGTAAAGTGAGCGTCGACGTTGGGCCGAAGAAAATCAAGCCGAAGAAAAAGAAGGTCCAGGTACCGGCTGGACCTCATTACGTGGGCCCGTCAGAGCCTGTAGATGGTGACCGCGGCAGTATCGAACTTTCGGCAAATCCCGCCGTCGGGCAGGTCGTGAGTAATGTCGTGCTCCAGGGCGAGAATCCGGGAGAACCGCCGAATCCGCCAGCTCTCAACGATTCGGTCGAGCATGCGTGAACCGTACGGCGGGTCGGCAAAGGCAACCTCGTAACGGTCTTCTTCGAGCGCCTCTGCAAACGGGACCGCATCGCGCTTGAAGACGCGAGTGGTTTTTATCAACCTCAGCGCGGCGATATTGGCGCGTAACGAATGCAGGCTGTCGGGTCTCGTTTCGACAAAATCAGCCGACTTTGCGCCACGCGAGATCGCTTCGAGACCAAGCGCGCCGGTCCCTGCGAAAAGGTCCAGAACGCGCGCGTTGACCACATCCACCCGCAACATGTCAAGGAGGCTTGCCCTCACGTGCTCAGCAGTGGGGCGGACGCGCGAGCCCTGAGGCGACGTCAGGTCACGCCCCGCAAACTTCCCCGCGACTATTCTCAACTACAGAAGTGTCCCTTTGAGAATCAGAACTGCGACCGAGAAGTAGATCACGAGACCACTGACGTCCACAAGCGTTGCGACAAACGGAGCTGACGCGCTGGCCGGGTCAAATCCCACCCGCTTCAAGAGAAATGGCAGCATAGACCCGGCGAGCGATCCAAACGCGACGATGCCGATCAACGCGAGCCCCACTGTCAGCGCGACGAGAAGATAGTGCGGCCCATAGCTGAAGATGTGAAGATGCTGCCACAGCACTATTCTCGTGAACCCGATGATGCCCAGTATCAACCCAAGCGTCAGGCCAGTGGGAAGCTCGCGGATTGCGATTCGCCACCAGTCCTTCAGCTTGAGCTCCCGCAACGCAAGCGCGCGAATCACCAATGACGTCGCCTGCGATCCCGAGTTCCCGCCGGAGCTCATCACAAGCGGAATGAACATCGCGAGCACAGCTGCTTTTTCGATTTCCCCCTGAAAGCGCTGCATCGCGGTAGCGGTCAGCATTTCACTCAGAAAAAGAGCGCAGAGCCAACCCGCGCGCTTCTTTATCATCGAGACGAAGCCGATCTCCATGTAGGGAGCGTCGAGCGCCTCCATACCGCCGAACTTCTGCGCGTCTTCGGTCTGCTCCTTGACCAGCGTATCGATGATATCGTCGACGGTTACGATCCCGAGCACGTGCATCGCGTCGTCCACCACGGGAACCGCAAGCAGGTTGTATTTCGAGATGACCTTCGCGACGTCTTCTCTGTCTGTGTCCGCGTGAACAGTCAGCGGCTGGCGGCGGGGCCCGATTTCCATAACAGCCGCAGTGCGCGGAGAAGCCAGCAACTCACGAAGCGGCAAAACCCTGACGAGAGTGTCGGTGGCCGGATCGATCACGTAGATGACGTAAATAGTTTCTTTTGCGCGAGCCACTTCACTCACAAATTCGAGAGCCCGCTCGACCTTCCAGTTCGAGGGGATGCTCGTGAATTCCGTGGTCATGATTCCGCCGGCGGTATCAGGCGAGTACTTCAGCAGATGCTTCAGCGACTCACGGGTGGGATCGGGAAGCAACTTCAACATCCTGCTTCTCTCTCGCTCCGGGATTTCACGGAAAAGATCTGCCTGCTGATCTGAAGACATCGCGTCGATCAACTCGCCGGCATCCTCATCCTTCATGGTGAGGAGCATGCTGCAGCGCCTGCTGGCAATCTCCGGCTCGTCGAATACCTCCACGGCACGATCGAACGGCATCGCAGCCATCACCTTCGCCGCCGCCTCAGGCGGAAGATCTCGCAGGCCCTCGGCGATGTCTTCCGCACGGAGCTGCGAAAGTGCTTCCATCAGCTCGGTTGGATCCTGGTGCAGCAGATAGAGTAGCTGCGCGTTGCCTGAAGTCGCAGTGGACATGATAGGAGCTCGGAAGAATGTGGTCTCGGCGACTCAACCTAGCATGGAGAGAGCCAGCGTTACGCGATTTCGCTGCCCGAGTCGGCGGCTCTTCGTTGCAAAATGGCCGGAAATACCGCCGCTGCACTAGGCAGCAGTTGCACTCTCGCTCGCAACGGAGTTCTCTTCGTCGGGACCCTCGTCCAGATCTTCGTCGTGGTCCATCCAGTCGCGAATGCGGTAGGCGTGCCCGACCAGATAGGGAATCGCGGTGACGACGACGTTGGGTTTGAACAGAAACGCTGTGCGGATGTAGAGAGCCGTCTTGTTGTGAAGAAGATGTTCCCACCACCGCTTCGGCACGATTTCTGGAACCACGATGGTGACGAGCTCACCAGGCGTGACCATTCGAAGGTTTTCCACGTATTCGACGAGCGGCTTGAGGATCGATCGATACGGAGACGGAACGACCACGAGGGGAACGCCGATGTCCCACGCTTCCCACTCCTGCTCGATGCGCAGCGTGTCGCGCTTGTCGACTTCTATATAAACCGCAACCACTTCGTCAGATATCGTGGTCGCATAGACGAGTGCGCCAGAGGTTGCCTTGCTGATTCCATTCACGGGCACAATCACCGTGTGATGAAGTGGATTGATCGGACTCTGACCGAGAAACCGCGTGTCTTCAGCGAATTCGACATAGTGCTTGTGAATTGCGCGAAGCAGGAAAATGATCGCTGGAATAATGAGCGCGATGATCCAGCCGCCGCTGGTGAACTTCGTGACGATCTGGATGAGTGAGACGAGAGCTGTCGCGACAGCGCCGATTCCATTCAGCCATGCTTTCCATATCCAGCCTGGCTCGCGCGTGTTGCGCCAGTGTACGACCATGCCGGCCTGTGACAACGTGAAGCATACGAATACGCCGATAGCATACAGCGGCACGAGAGCATTTGTATTGCCCTTGAAGAGCCAGACCAGAAGCCACGCGACGAGGGCGAGCATAATGATGCCGTTCGAGAATGCAAGGCGGTCTCCGCGTGCGGCGAGCTGGCGCGGCATGTACTTGTCATTTGCCAGAATTCCTGCAAGGCGCGGAAAGTCAGCGAACGCGGTATTTGCAGCGAGCACCAGCACAGCGAACGTCGTGTACTGGAGAGCGTAATAAAGCGGGCCGCCGCCAAAAATATGATGGCCGAGAATCGAAAGCACGGTCTCGCTGGTCGTGGGCATCACGTGATAGTGGTGCGCGAGAAACGAAACACCAAGAAAGAACGCAGCCAGAATCGCTACCATCCAGCCAAGCGTTGCCGCCGCATTTTTCTGGGCGGGAGCCTTGAACGCCATCACTCCATTCGAGATAGCTTCAGTTCCCGTCATCGCGGCGCAGCCTTCGGCGAAACCGCGAAGCAGCAGGTACGCGAGCGCGAATCCAGTGATGGGAGAAAATCTGCCGCCGGATTGCGCTGAAACGGGATCGACTTTAAGCGCACCCGACAACGGTGCCAATTCATGCCCAGTCCAGTACCTGAATGCGCCGAATCCGATGAGCGTCAACATCATGACGATGAAGGCGTACGTGGGCAGGCTGAACGCTGCGCCCGATTCTCGAACGCCTCGAAGATTGACCGTCGCGAGAAGAAAGATCGACAGCGAGCAGATCACCACAGTGTGAGGCACCAATGCCGGATACGCCGACGTGATTGCGGCGACGCCGCCTGAAATCGACACCGCGACGGTGAGGATGTAGTCGGTAAGCAGAGCAGCGGCTGCCACCAGGCCGGGCATATCGCCGAGGTTTTCCTTCGCGACAGTGTAGGAGCCGCCGCCATTGGGGTACGCGAAAATTGTCTGCCTGTACGACAATCCAACGAGTACGAGCAGCCCGACGATCACGGCCGAGATTGGCAGCACGTAGGCAACGGCTGTCATGCCGATGGCGCCGCCAAGAACGAAGAGAATCTGATCGGTGGCGTAAGCAACCGATGAGATCGCATCGGAAGACAGGACTGCCAGCGCAGTTTTCTTGTTGAGGCGCTCGTGTTCGAGCCGCTCGCTGGCCAGCGGGCGTCCGAAAACGACGTGTTTGAAATGGGTGTAAGCTGACGGCATCGACGGTATCCGGGTTTCCGTTTGCCACCGAATCGGGTTTCGAAGGGGCATCGGCTGTCGAGCCTGAACGCTAAGTCCTCTCCCGTAAGGAAGTCACAAGGCGATGCCCCTTGGGCACAAGGATTTCACAAGGATCGAGCTACGATCTCCATCGCCGGTACGTCTGCTGCCGGGAGTGTCAACACGAATCGGCTTGCCGACTCTGAATTCGGCGCGTAGATGAGTCGGCCGCCCTGCAACTGGGCGAGTCGTCGCGCGATGGATAGCCCAAGGCCTGTGCCACGTGCCTCGCCACGCCGTAACGAGCCGCGGAAGAACGGCTCGAAAATTCGCTCCCTTTCGTCTTCCGGAACCGGATTTCCACCGTTGTCGACGGAAAAATTCAATTCATTGTTTGCGCGCCAGACCGTCATGCGCACCGGAGTTCCGTGAGGAGCGTACTTCGAGGCATTGTCCAGCAGATTGGTGAGAATTCTCATCGTGTGCACGAAATCGAAGCGTCCAACGAGCTCGGTCCACGGCCCTTTCAGCTCGGTCTCGATCGAGCGATGCGGATAGGAAGATTCGACTCGCTGGAGCGCTGCGCCGATCACGTCGTCCGCCGTGTTGACCTCGGAATTGACGTCCATCTCGCCGGCTGCAAGCTGCGACAGGTCGAGCAAGTCATCCACGAGCGCAGTCAACCGATCGGCCTCCTCTTCTATTACATACGCGCGCTCCGAATCACCGCCGCGCGCGATCTCGTTTGCAATCCCCTTGATCGTGGTTAGCGGAGTTCGAAGGTCGTGTGACACCGACGCGAGAAGTGCATCCTTCAACCTGTCGGCGCGCCGCAGCGATTCGGCTTCGCTCTCGGCTGACGCCAGACGGACTCGCTCGACTCCGAGGGCGGCGTAGTAGCTGAGTGCGCTGAGGACGCGTTCCTGGTCGCGCGACAGGAGGAACGGCCGCTTCGATCTCAGCGTGAGCGTGCCGACGGTCGCGTCGCGAATGCGTAGAGGGATCCGCATGAAACGCGTAGGCAACAGCGGAACGTCTCGTGAGTCATCTGGCGAGAGCACGTTCGTCACGCGGGAATCGGTCAACGAGATGTCGCATTCATCGGTGTGCATCGATTGCCTGATCACATCGGCAATTGCCTTCAGCGCATCCTCAGGCCGGGGAGCGTTGAGCGTCTCGGCGCCAAGAGTTGCAATGCGGTCGATTTCGGATGTTCTCTCTCGCGCGACTTCAGCTTCCCTTCGCTGCCTCTCCATCAGCTCGGCGGCGATCACGCCGGTGGCAAGGAAAACGAAAAGAATTATCCAGTCGAACGGATCGGTCACCTGCATTGTGTAGTAGGGCGGAACAAATCCAATGTCGAAGACAAGAAACGCAACGCCCGCCAACGTGATGCCAAGAAGGCGTCCTCCGGCGGCGCTTCCGCCAAGCACAACGAGCAGAAACACCAGCGCAAAATGCGCCTTGTCGAGTCGTCCGCGAAGAAGAAAAAGTCCCGTTGTAGCGACGGCGAGCAAAACGAACCACAACGCCCACTGCCGGGCCGATGCGCCCTTCCAGGAGTTCATCATTCGGGCTCGAAGCGATATCCCACCGCGGGTTCCGTCGTGATTAGCTTTGGCCGCACGGGGTCCTGTTCGAGCTTACGCCTGAGCTGGCCGACGTAGACGCGAAGATATTGTTGTGCATCGCCCTCGGCGTTGCCCCACACCGATCGGAATAGTTGCCGGTGCGTCATCGTTCGTCCGCGATTGGTGAGCAATGCGCGAAGAAGACCCCATTCGGTGGGAGTGAGATGGACAGCAGAGCCGGCACGGTGCACCGACCGGCGGGATACGCTGATCTCCAGGTCGCCGATCGTTTCGCTGTCTGTCTCGCTCACGGACGGAAAGGCGCGCCGGCTTAGCGCACGCACTCTCGCTTGCAGCTCGAGGGTACCGAATGGTTTGGTGAGATAGTCGTCCGCTCCGGAATCGAGCAATCCGACTTTGTCGCGCTCCGAGTGGCGTGCGGAAAGCACGAGAATGGGCGAGCGCGTGAAGGATCGCAGATCCCGGCACACATCGACACCTTCGGCATCGGGAAGGGTGAGGTCGAGAATGATGATATCGGGAGACGCGGATGCGGCGAGATCGAGCCCCGCGCGCGCTGTCGATGCTTCAAGAATGGATTCAGCGACTTCAACCAATGCGTTTCGGACGACGCGCCGAATCTGTGGCTCGTCGTCGATCACCAGAATGGAGCCGACTACGGCTGCACCGGATTCAGGGAGCATTGTTCCGATAAAGCTATCGCTGTCATTGGTAAACAGAGTCGCCGCTCGACATTTTGCCCCGACTGCGAGGTTTCGCTGGACAGATATCGGTTCCGGCGACAGAATTGAGATCTCCCCTACAGAGGATTTTATGAGCATTCGTTCATGTGTAGTGATAGTCGCGGCTGCGGTCGCGGTTAACGCGTCCCTTCTTCGCGCGCAGGCTCCAGTCGCTGCAGCATTCCGCGATTTCGAAGCGAGCGAAGCAAAAAACCTGATTGCCGCGGCCGAGACCGTGCCGGCGGCGAAGTACTCCTACAAGCCGACGCCGGCGCAGATGAGCTTTGGGCAGATTGTCACCCATCTGAGCGAGGGCAACGACTATTTCTGCGGCGAGATCGGCGGAACGAAGGCGCCTACGCGTACGGCGATCGCTGCAACTGCGCCGAAGGCTGCCCTGGTCGCCAGGCTGAAAGAGACGTTTGATTTCTGCCACTCGTCGCTCGCGACGCTCGACGATTCCAACCTGAATGAGCAGCTCAACTTCTTCGGCGGATCAAAGAAGTCACGAGCCGGCGTAATGGCTGTAACTATTGGAGACTGGGCTGATCACTACAGCCAGGCCGCGATTTACATGCGCCTGAACGGGATGCTGCCTCCCACAGCGAAGAAGTAGTCCTCAAGACGCGGAAGAGCCGGCATGCTCCGGCTCGACCGTGTCTCCCTCTGCGAGATCCGCGTTTACTCGTAGAACCATTCGAGGTCAGCGGGAACAGTTGGCGAGCAGTGTCGTTTAAGCTTTTCTATCACCGCCCTGCGCGTTCGCCACATCGCGAAGTTCGCCCCGCCGAAGTTTGCCCGATGCCGTTCGCGGCAACGGGTCTGTCACAAACCGAAATTCAGCTGGGATCTTGTACCCGGCGAGCCGTGCGCGACACCATGACGCGAGTGCGGGGGCATCGTGGGCCGCTTCGTCCGCACCGTCCGCAAGCCTGGCAATCGCAACTACACGCTGTCCCCATTTTTCATCGATGATACCTATAACCCCGGCTTCAGCAATCGACGGATGTGAAAAAAGGGCATCCTCCACCTCGGCAGGATAGACATTTTCTCCGCCAGTCACGATCAGATCCTCCCGGCGGTCGAGCACGTAGAGATATCCCTGACCGTCGACAAGCCCGATGTCGCCGGTGCGAAGCCACCCATCTTCGATTGCGCGAGCCGTAGCATCTGGTTGGCCGAAATAACCAGCCATCACCACCGGGCCACGTACAACAATCTCTCCCGCCCGATCACCCGGCGTACCGCCAGGTTGTAGTGCGATCCGGACTTCGTTGGGATAAAGCGCCCTGCCTGCCGCGCCATGTCTGCTAGCCGCGTCCTGTGGAGAAAGCGTCGCTACTTGCGAGCAGGTTTCGGTAAGGCCGTAAGTCTGGATTACCGGAGCGGACATGGAGCTGGACCGCTCGAGTAATGAAACCGGTGCGGGACCTCCGCCAAGCAGCACGCACCGAAGTGTTGCGGGATATAAATCGCCGCCACGCTGCACGAGCATGCGCTCGAGCATCACGGCGACGACGGAAACAATAGTCACGCCCTTATCGATAGCGGCATTCACAGCCGTTTCATCGAATCCGTCCTGCACAACCGCAGTGATTCCATAAATAGCCGCGCGAATGAGGATCGACAATCCGCCGACATGAAAGAGCGGCATGCACGCAAGCCATTTGTCCTCACTGCGTGTGCCGAGATTGAGCGCTGATCCAATCGCGCTCCACCAAAAATTCGATACAGTGAGCATTGCACCCTTTGGCCGACCGGTCGTGCCAGAGGTGTAGATAATTGCAAGCACAGCATCGCCGTCGTGCACAAGCCGAAGCTCTACGTCGGCTTCGGCGACTCGATCAAACGTGTTCTCCGAATCATGTTCGGTATCGCGCCGGTCGATGCTTACAACGCGGATCCCCGAATATTCACGCGCAGCATTTACTCCTTGATCGTAGGTGCGCTCATCGACAAACAGGAGCCGCGGTTTCGAGTCACCGAGCTGCCACGCGAGCTCGTGCTCACTCAGTCGCACATTGAGCGGGACAAGTGTGGCGCCACAACGAAGCACAGCGTGCGGCAGCACCGCCATTTCACACCCGTTGTGCAGTAGCACCGCAACCCGGTCACCAGCCTGCACACCGAGCGTCGCCAGTTTCTTTGCAGCACTCGTGATTTCATCATCGAGCTCGGCGAATGTCCACTCGCTGCGTCCAACGACGAGGGCAATGTGGCCAGGCATTCCGCGCCCACGATGCGCGATCCAATCCGGGAACACGGCCTTTTGGGTCACGAACGCCCGATTACCGCTCCGGCCGCCAGCAGTATGCCGAACAGCAGCAGCAGCATCCCGGTGCGCTTGAGGATGGGATTCAAATCACGCCCTGAAAGTCCGCCCATGACAGTTTTGCTGAGACCGAATGCCAGCGGCGCAGTCAGCCAGGTGAGCATCAGCCAGCGGCGTGAAACATCGGTAGCTGCAAGCACGAGCGGCACCATATATGAGACCACTACAAACAGGACGTACTGAATTCGTGTGGAGTGGTCGCCGAGGCGAACGGCGAGGGTGCGCTTGTTCGCGGCGAGGTCAGTCGGCAGATCTCTGAGATTGTTCACCACGAGGATATTCGTAACAAGCAGCCCGACCGGCACGGAAAGGATCAACGGAAGTTGACTCCACGATCCGATTTGAAGAAACGCAGTTCCAGTGACTGCTATCAAGCCAAAAAAGATGAACACGAACACATCCCCTAAGCCGTAATAGCCAAAAGGAAATGGGCCGCCTGTGTAAGCGAGACCTGCGACTATCGACAGCGCCCCGATGACAATGATCGGCCAGCCGCCAGTCCACGCCAGCCACAAGCCGAGAAGAGCAGCTGCTCCAAACGCGGCAACGATCCCGCTTCGGACACTCTTCTGGGAGATGAGTCCGCTCTGCGTTACCCGAACTGGGCCGAGCCTGCCTTCGTGATCGGCGCCGCGATGAAAATCAGAGTAGTCGTTCGCGAAGTTCGTTCCGATCTGAATCAGCAGCGCGCACATGAGCGTGACAGCGAACACGAGTGGTCGCAGAGTAGCGCCCTCGTTGATTGCCGCACTGGCACCGACAAAGACCGGAACCGCCGCTGCCGGCAAAGTCGCGGGCCGTGACGCGAGTAGCCACGCTCGCGCTGATCCAATCTGAGCTGCTGTGCTGGCAGTCACGGGAATCGGGGGAATTTCCCGAAATCGGGTTTGCGTCCCTCGAGAAACGCGTTCTTTCCTTCCTTTGCTTCTTCGGTGAGGTAGTAAAGAAGTGTCGCATCGCCGGCAATTTGCTGCAGGCCGGCCGCGCCATCCGTGTCAGCGTTGAATGCCGCCTTCAGAAAACGAAGCGCCATCGGACTCTTCTCCGCGATTTCACGCGCCCACTGCAGCGACTCGGCCTCGAGTTGTGCGAGAGGTACAACCGTGTTCACGAGACCCATGTTCAACGCGTCCTGCGCACTGTACTGGCGACACAGATACCAGATCTCTCGCGCTTTCTTGTGGCCGACCGTACGAGCGAGGTGGCTCACGCCGAAGCCCGCGTCGAAGCTGCCGACCTTTGGTCCTGTCTGGCCGAATTTTGCATTGTCCGCCGCGATTGTGAGGTCGCACACAAGGTGAAGTACGTGTCCACCGCCGATTGCATATCCAGCGACGACGGCAATCACGGGCTTGGGCAAATAGCGAATTTGTTTTTGCACGTCCAGGATATTGAGGCGCGGCACTTTATCTCCGCCGACATAACCGCCGTCACCTCTCACGCGCTGGTCGCCACCTGAGCAGAAGGCTTGATCGCCTTCGCCGGTAAGAAGAATCACACCGGTCGTCATGTCGTCGCGCGCGTGATCAAATGCGTCAATTAGCTCGGACACCGTTTCCGGACGAAATGCATTTCGCACTTCTGGGCGATTGATCGTGATTTTTGCGATGGGCTCGCCTTCAATTCGCTCGTACCGGATGTCTGAATAGCTGTTGATCGACTTCCACTGCGCGGTCATGCGATCTCCTCTTCGTGTGGCGTTGATTGGGCGGGTCGGAATTCCCGGCACCTTTCAATCTAAGAATGAGGGGCAGAAGGTTCGATGGGCTATGTCCACCGTCCCTCGGCCGACGGGATAGTTGAAAGAAACGTCGTAATTGCATGGGCGTATCCATGCGCCCTCTCGAGATGCACCGCATGTCCGGCGTTGGGAACAATTTCCAGACGGGAGTGAGGGATCGATTTCGCGAGCTGGCGTCCGAGCTCTACGTATTTCGAATCGAGCCCGCCCGCAATGAGGAGCGTCGGTGCCTTGATCCCGGCCGCCGCGGCGAGCACAGATTCGGCCTCTGCTGTCCCCGCACCTCGAAGGCTGTTTGCAAGACCATGCGGCGTATTCGAAAGGCGTTGCAGCCGCAAAAGATTTCCCAGGTCCGGCAATGCACGCTGGCTATCCCACAGTGTCAGTGCCTCCCATCGTTTGACGAATCTCTCGATCCCGTCGCGCTCTATACCGTCCGCGAGCGCCGCATCAGCCGCGCGGCGCTCAGACCTCTGCCTTGAATCGGGGATTCCAGGAGATGTGCTTTCCAGCACTAGCCCTGCAAGTCTATCTGGATGGTCGAGCGCAAATCTCAGCGCCGCTCGGCCACCCATTGAGTATCCGAGCACAACGGTCCGCTCGATCTCAAGCGAATCAAGAACATTGCAGAGGTCTGTTGCAAACCGTCCGAGCCTGTAGCGTTGAGGGTCGGCTGGGGCGCTGGAGCGTCCATGTCCAGGCTGGTCGATCGCGATAACCCTGTAAGTCCCGTCGAGCTTCTGCCGCAGGTGTTTCCACGTATCCGCGGAGCCGGTAAAGCCGTGCAGCATGATGACTGGAGGCCCATCGCCACTTGTCACGATGTGCAGCGTGAGACCGTCTGCAGCAGCAATTTCCCGGTGTGGGCCGCCTTCGCCCTTGATGACCTGCTTCAGAGCTTGCTCAGATCCTGGGCGACAGCATCCCACACCTCGCGATGCATCTCGACATTGCGGGCACGATTGCTCTCGATCTCGATGATGTGCAGTCCTTTTCCAGCAATGCCAGTCGCTATCGCCTGGCGCAATGACGCCGAGTTCTTTGCGCGATTGTATGCCGCTCCATAAAGAGCGGCAGCCGGCTCGAAGGTCAACCCGTGCGGCGTACCGAACAGCATCTCGAAATGCTCGTGCTCCGCAGACTGCGGGAGGAAGGAAAAAATTCCCCCACCATCGTTGTTGATAACGACGATCGTTGCATCGAGCGTGTGAAGCTTTGCCGCAAGCAGGCCATTCATGTCGTGGTACATCGCGAGATCGCCGATTACGAGAACAAGCGGCCCTCCATCGCTCTCAGCAATGGCGGCGACGGCCCCCAGCGCGCTCGATACGACACCATCGATCCCATTCGCACCCCGGTTCGCCATTACCCGGATTGAGCGTGAGTCTCCAGCCCCGAATGCATCGACGTCCCTTACCGGCATGCTGCTGCTGACGAAGAGCGTCGACGGTGATGGCATGCTTGATACGACGTCGCTGAGTATCCGCCCCTCGAAGGTTTCGTGAAGCGCTGACACATGCTCCTGGATCGCAGCATTCGCAGTCGAATTCACTTTGCGCCATCGCGCGAGCCAGGCCGACTGTGGCCGCCCGTCGCGCTGAGGTTGAATGCATGCGAGCAAACTCTCGCACGCGAGTCGAGGCTGCGCGTGAATCATCTCGCTCGCGAGAAGAGACGGGTCGGGCCATCGGGAAGCATCGATTAAGACGAGCGGGACGCCCGATTGGCGCTTCAGGTAATCGTTCAGCGTTTTGGACGTCGGAATACTTCCGATTCGCAGAATTATGTCGGGCGAAAAACCGTCAGCCGTCGGGTAATGTCGCAACGCCGAGTCGTAGCGGTCGATCAGGGTCTCGTGATCGTGTGGCCCCCAACGCATCTGAGACAGCGGATCAGCGAGAAGAGGTGCTCCGAGCGATTTCGCCAATGCCGACAACGGGCCGGCAAGCGAGGCATCGGATTGAGGACCACACACGATCAAGGGCCTCTCCGCTTTCGCCAGCATCGTTGCGAGGCGCCGAGCGGCCGGCTCCGAAAGCGATGGAAGCGAATCTTCCACGTTCACCCAAGCGGCACCGTTCGGACGTCCTTGCCACGCCTCGATTACGTCGGCGGAGGCATCCCGAGGCGGGGCTGCCCGCACTGGAATGAGCGGCTCGCGAAAAGGAAAGTTGAGATGTACCGGCCCGGCCGGGCTCGCTTTCGCAAGGGCTGTCGCGCGTGCGGCAAGCGTTCGCGCGTAACGAAGCAGCTCGGGAGTTTGTTCTGGCAACGCGACGTCGACAAACCACTTAGAGTGCGCGCCAAAGAGCCGGTTCTGGTCGATGGTCTGCGCGGCGCCGACGTTGCGCAATTCGGGCGGACGGTCCGCAGTGAACACCAGGAGTGGAACTCCCGAAGCATGCGCTTCGACAACCGCCGGCAAGAAATTCGCGGCGGCCGTGCCTGAGGTGCAGAGCAGAGCAACAGGTTCGTCGAGCGCTTTGGCCAGTCCCAATGCGAAGAAAGCGCCTGACCGCTCGTCGAGGTGCATCCAGATGCGCATTGACGCGTTGCGAGCAATGGTCAGAGCGAGCGGAGTGGATCTCGAACCCGGCGATACGCAAACGTGTCGAACGCCGCTGCGCACGAGCTCGTCGACGAAGGCACCGACATATGCAAATGCCTTGTTGTCTTGCTCCATCGCTACGGGAGTTGTTCCAGGCCTGCTGCGACTGGAGCGTCGGAAGTGCCTCGAGTCAGTGCCGCAGCGATAGCAGTCTCCATCGGCTGGAGCTTGAGAATGGATTCTTCGAGCTCGCGAGCGGGGGTCGAGGCGGCGACAATCCCGCAGCCCGCAAACAGCGTCGCCTCGCTACCGGTCACCACGGCCGATCGTAACGCCACTGCGAATTCACCATGATCACGTCCCACCCAGCCGATTGGTGCAGCGTACCACCCTCGCTCCAGCCGCTCATTTCGGCCAATAAACTCCAGCGCTTTATCACGGGGCGTTCCGCCAACAGCTGGAGTCGGGTGCAAGCGCCCGACGAGGTCGAGCAACGAGTTGCCGCCGCTGAGTTTTCCGGTCACAGTCGTATGAAGGTGGTGAACGTGCGGGAGAGTCAACAAGGCTGGGCGCTCTGCGGCGGTGACCTCATCGCAAACTTCTGCGAGCTTCCGCCGCAACGACTCCCTCACCGTCGCATGCTCGGCCTGATCCTTTGCGCTTGCCATGAGCTCATCCGCGAGTGCTGCGTCCTCCGCCGGCGTGTCGCCGCGCCGCGCGGTTCCAGCGAGACTGCTTGCACTTACGTCACGGCCATCGAGCCGGACAAGAAGTTCAGGACTCGCGCCGACAAACGCCGAGTCGCCGCGCCAATAGCTGAACACGAACGAGCTGCGGTGGACGCCGCGCAAGAGATGAAGCAAGGCAAAGACGTCCAGCTCTCGGCTGGCGCACGTCTCGACGGCACGCGCGAGCACCACTTTCTCGAACACGCCAGCGCGAATCTCAGCTACCGCTTTCGCGACTATCGAGCACCACTCCTCGGCCGGTAGTGAATCCCGGAAAACGGGTGGGCTTTCAGGACGGCCCTCAACCGAACGCTGA
>JANYKY010000515.1 GCA_025357975.1 Gemmatimonadaceae bacterium | reverse complement strand
CTGCAGGGCACCAATCGAGGATTCGCCTGCGGAATGTCGGTTCAGCTTTCCGAAGGCCCAATCACCGCGGTCGAGATTCCCGACTGCCGTCTCCTGACTGGCGAGGAAAAAACATTCACGGCGATAATTACAGATACGCGGTTTCCACCGGGGCCCCACATTTACCGTTTCGCCCCGCCCTGACAAAACGAAGAATTCGTCGCTATGCTACCAACGCCCCGCGTGCCTTCCACCAATCGGCCGCCTGGCCCTGAGTCCATTCCGGCACACGGATAGCAGCGAGCGCGCTCGATAGCTCCCGTGCTGTTTGCGGACGCCCTTCCGGTTTCTTGGAAAGACACGCGAGGACCAGACTCTCCAGTGCGCGCGGAATTTCAACGCCGCTCTTCAGCGAAGGAGGCACTGGATCATTTCGCAAATGTTTGGCGAGCATTTGAAGTGTGTTCTCTGCATCGAATACAAGTTTTGCGGACAGGAGGTAGTAGGCAACGCAGCCCAATGCGTAAATGTCAGCACGCCCGTCGACAACTTCTCCAAGTGCCATTTCCGGGGCCATGTACGCAGGAGTGCCCGGCGTACGGCCCAGCTCAGTTGCGAGTGAGTGTTCGGGAACTCCGTTGCTGTCGACGGTCTTGACGAGGCCAAAATCCAGCACTTTCACAAAATCGTCCTCGATCCCGACGCGGCCGAGATGGATATTCGCGGGCTTGATGTCACGATGGATCAGGCCGCGAACGTGTGCCTCTTCGAGGGACTCGCATACCTGCCGGAGAATATGGATTGCGCGAGCGGATGGAAGCGGCCCATACTCGCGTACCAATGTCTCGAGGTCCAATCCGTCCAGTAACTCCATGACGAAATACAGCGTCTCGTCTTCGGTTACTCCAAAGTCAAAGAGTTCAACTGTATGTGGCGACCTGAGAGTAGCCGCCGCCTCGGCCTCTCTATAAAAGCGCTTTACCGCCAAGGCAGACGCCTCTCCTTGTTCCCCAAGCATCTCCGGACGAATGAGCTTGATCGCGGCCGGCCTTGCGAGCATGCGGTGTGTGGCTCGATACACTTCGCCCATGCCGCCACGCTTGATGAGATCGCCGAGCTGGTAGCTACCCATCTCGCGCGCCCTGCCGATCTGCTGTCCCAGCCGCGTCACGACCTGCGAAATGACGACGGCGATGCCGACCAGGATAAAATCGGGATAGTGCATGGCGAGAGCGTTCATCGGGGCCCCAAACTCGATTGTGCCTTGAGCCCGCGATACCAGCATAACGACGGGATTCATCGACGCTGCAACAATTCCCGCGATCAGCGTCTTTCGCCGCGATGTCGGAACGATCGCGGCGAAAATAATCAGGACGACGCCGACCCAGCTGATGGTTGGTACCACAACCATCGTCTCATGCCGCGGATCCCAATGGGAGAGATGCGCAATTGCAAGAGACGTCAAAATCATGTAGCCAAGACCGAGGTTCAGGATGAATCCGGGGTCTCGTTTCGTGCGCCGGGTATAGAAAAACAAACCGATCGATGCGGCTGCCGCGAGCGCCGCGATCACATCGGGCACCCCAAACCAGAGCCACCCGGCCCCCGGGCTCATGGCTCTCACCGCCAGATGGCCGCCGATAGTCGCGACTATCCACACCGCAGCGGCAAGAAGGGCCAGAATGCCCAGCCGGATGGAAGCTTCTTTGAGAAGGTCCGCCGGTATCGCGCGGCCACGCGTAGCGAGATTGCCCGAACCCGATGCAATCATTGGTGAATGAGGGCGAATCAACTCTGCCAGAGCGGTCTCCTCCTTGAAGAATTGGCTTACCACTTTAGGCCGGTGGGCGTTCAGGTGCAAGTTTGCTTCATGATTCCGAGGCTTAAGCGGCTAGAGCGAACCCTTCGCACCGTCACCCATGTCTCGTCGATGAGACCGGCGTACGCAGCTGGATTTCGGGCAGCGATCTCGACAATCGGGCCGATCATTGTAGCCGCAATCATCGGGTCGACGGGCGGTACCTGGATGAGCCTGGGCGGATTCAACGTTGCACTTGCAGATAAAGGCGGATCATATCGTACGCGCGCGGCTACAATGGCCGCACTCACCACCTGCTGCGCGATCGCGATTTTTCTAGGGACGATATCAGGCAACCAGAGGATTGTCGTAATTGCACTGACATTCGTTGTCGCGCTCATCGCGAGTCTTGCCCGCGTCTGGGGTGACCCTGGCTCCAGCGTTGGCGGCCCATCTTTGTCAACGTTCGTCATAGCGATCGCGTATCCGGCCTCGTCCCATGAGGCCGTTGCTCGGGCCGGCTTTATCATTATCGGCGGGATCTGGGCCATGATTGTGTCACTGATAGTCTGGCCGTTGCGACCTTATCGTCCCGGCCGCCTCGCGGTCGCGACGGCTTATCGCGAGCTCGCCTCTTACACCGATCAGGTGGTGGATGAGGTCGATCGCACCCTGTTATCCGAGCCCCGGGCACTTCCTTCGCAGATCCCCGTAGTTCGAGCAGCGCTGGAGAATTCGCGACAGGTCTTGACTCGTTTGCGACAGGGCCGTCCGGGAAGTACCGCTCGGGGGGAACAGCTCATCGTACTATCAGAAGTGGCCGACCAGCTGTTCGGTCACATTGTCGGAGTCGCTGAAACGATCGAAGCAATTCCGCGACAGCAACGCAATCCTCGCATCGAAGAAAGTGTACTGCGGGTTCTGCGACAGATTGCGTCGACTGCGCGCGGCATTGCGGACGCAGTCGAAGCTGAGGATGAGCAGATTGAAGTGGGCGTAACGTGGAACGGCGATCCCGTGCGCGAGGAACTCGCTGCGGCATTCAACGACGATCACGCGGCCGCGACTGATATCGCGGCAATTCACTACTCACACACCGCGACAATCTTCACCCGCGCTGGCCGGTACGGCGAGGTTGCCGCAACGACGGCCGCAGCTCTCAACGGGAGCCGCGATGTAAGCGTCAGGACCGCGCCTCGCGCCTGGGACATGGCGGCCGAGCGCACGCCGATTCGCGTTTTCGCCCGTGCGATTCTAAACCCCGGCTCCCTGCTCTTTCGATATGCGCTGCGTGTCGCTGTGGTCACATCGACCGCGGTGGCGATCAGCGGGTTATTTGACATCAAGCGCGGCTACTGGATGATACTGACGGTGATCGTGATCCTGCAGCCCTACACCGGCGTCACCAGCCAGCGCGCAGCCCAGCGAATAATCGGAACGGTCCTCGGCGGCATCATTACAGCGGCACTCGGCGCACTAATTCACAATCCGATCGCGATCACGGCGCTTGCATTCGTATTCGTATCATGCTGCGTTGCGCTGCTGCCAGTGAACTACGTGGCATTTTCAATTTTCCTGACTCCGACCTTCGTCTTGCTGGCGGAGGCAAGTGCGGGAGACTGGCATCTGGCTGGTACACGCGTGATGAACACGCTGCTCGGGGGCGCCCTCGCGTGGCTCGGGTCGAGATTGCTATGGCCAAGTCCAGAAGCGGAACGCCTGCCCGGCCACATGGCTGAGTCCCTCGACGCAAATCGCGCCTATCTTCAGCGCGTTGAACACTACTTTGACGATCGAAGCGATGATGCCGGACGAGCGATCCTGGCCGCCAGACGCGCGACGGGACTGACAGCATCGAATACCGACGAATCTCTTCAACGGTACATCGGTGAGCACTCAGGGCACACGGAAGATCTGTCCGCCGCCATGACCTTCACTACCTATATGAGGAGGATTACTGCATCCATTGCCGCTCTTTCACTGCTGCGCCACGGCGCGGAGCGTGCGCCGGCCGAAGTTCTGGCGCCCTTCGTGAAAGCAGCCGCCGGAGATCTCGAGACGCTTTCCGAATCGGTTCGAACCAACCGGCCGGCTCCGCCGAAAGCCGAGATGCCGACCCTTGGTGCGCCTGAGAACAAACTGTATCCCCTGCTCTCGGCCCGGATCGAACGCCTGGCGCTTCAGATCGCAACGGTCCATGACGCGGTCGAACGCTGGACCTCCCCGCTCTAGCGAGGGCTCGCTTTCTGCACAGAAGATCCTCGATGAAATCGCGAATTCAGGCGCTGGTCTGTGCCATCGTTGTGTTTCTCGCCTCGTGTGCTGTTTTTGAGCGACACGCTGGGGAGACAGTCAACGTCCCTCCGCCAATCGGAACGACGGAGCGGGCGGTGCGAACTCCTGACGGCCTCAGGCGGTTTCTCGTTCACGTTCCGCGAAACGCACCGATGCGGCGGTTCTTTGTCGCCAGGCGTTATCCCCTTCTCATTCTGCTTCATGGAAGTGGAGAGGATGGCAAGATCATCGAGGACATGACGCGAATGGATAGCGTGGCGGAGCGCTACAACATGATCGTTGCGTACCCGGATGGAGCTCGCAGCATCCTCGGCAAAATTTCTTCGGACTGGAACTCCGGTGAGTGCTGCGGCTATGCGTCTCGCCAGGGGGTCGACGACATGAGCTTCATCCGCGCCATCATCGACGACCTGTCGAAACACGGCATCGTGAATCCGCGACGGGTTTATGTTGCGGGCTTCTCGTCAGGAGCGGAGCTGGCGTATCGAGCCGGTTGCGAGCTGTCGGATCGAATTTCGGCTATCGCAGTTGTGTCAGGAAGCATCGCTCTCGATCATTGTCATCCGCCGAGGGCGGTGTCACTGTTGGCAATTCAGGGAACAGCGGACGATGAGGTTCCTTTCGATGATGACATTCCCGACAGTTTGAGCATGCCTGACCGTCCGTGGGCCAACAACGTCACGCCTTCCGTTAAATACTGGTCGGCTCTCGACGGCTGTACATTCGAGCAGAACAGCCAGGTCTCCACGCACGTTCGGCGGACAGAATTCACTGGCTGTCGTGACAGCGACGTCGCGCTGTACACGATTGCTGGCGGTGTTCACGGGTGGCCCGACGTCGAGGAGCCCGGTAGCAGGGATTCAACCGCGGTCGCGCCGATGCACGAGTTACCGGCGTCTGAAATGATCGTTCGCTTTCTTCTCCAGCACAGGCGCTAAATGCCATATTCGTTCGATCTTCGTGCTTCGTCCCGCCAGGCCCTGATTGACAGTGGCTTCGTTGCGGACGTACCAGCTGACGTGACGGCCGAGGTCCAGGCGATGAGCGACATCCTTCCCGATCCGGCAGCTCAGGACCTGCGAAAGATGCCCTGGTCGTCGATCGACAACGACAGCTCGAAAGATCTCGACCAGCTCGAAGTCGCGGAGCAACTCCCTGGAGGAGATGTTCGCGTGCGAGTCGCGATTGCCGACGTGGACGCGTTGGTCAGAAAGGGGTCGGCCACCGACAGAATGGCGCAAGCCAATTCAACATCG
>JANYKY010000513.1 GCA_025357975.1 Gemmatimonadaceae bacterium | reverse complement strand
CTCGCTCTGCTGCCCACCGGTGCGCATGCGGACGAGGAAGGGCCGACGGTTTCGGTGGCCGGCCGGATAGTCGCGTGGCGTGCGCACGGCAAGACGGTGTTCGCGCACGTGTCGGACTCCGCTGGTCGGCTGCAGCTCTATTTTCGAAAAGACCAGCTTGGGGACGAGACTTTCGGTCTGCTCGATCATTTCGATCTCGGCGACATAATCGGCGTTGCGGGTCCACTGTTTCGCACCCGCACAGGCGAGACAACTGTGCGCGTTGAAAGTGTCGAGCTGCTGGCAAAGTCGTTGAGGCCGTTGCCATTCGGCAAAGAAGAGACCGTCGACGGTGAGACTGTTCGTCACTCGGGGTTCAGCGACCCCGAGCAGCGCTACCGTCAGCGCTACGCGGATCTGGCAGTCCATCCTGAAGTTAGATCGTTGTTCATCGCGAGATCGAAGATGGTTACTTCGATAAGGAGCTTCCTCGACGGACTGGATTATCTCGAAGTTGAGACGCCGGTGCTGCAGCCACTCTATGGCGGAGCAGCGGCGCGCCCTTTCGAGACTCATCATAACGCGCTGGACATGCCGCTTTTTCTGCGGATCGCGGACGAGTTGTATCTGAAGCGGCTCGTAGTCGGCGGATTCGAGCGAGTGTACGAGATCGGCCACGATTTCAGGAACGAAGGTATCGATCGCACTCACAATCCCGAGTTCACGATGCTCGAGTTTTATGAAGCCTACGCGGATTACGAGACGATGATGGGCCGGGTCGAGTCGCTCATGGTGAGCGTGTCGTCGTCATTGCGGTCGCTCCCCATCGTCGGCGAGAAAATTCCGGTGCTCGCTCCGCCTTTCAAGCGCATCGAGTGGGTGCCCTCGTTGAATTCTGCTGCAGGAGCAGATGTCATGTCGTGCACCGATGCCGAGCTGCGTGAGATTTCGAGGCGTGTCGGAGTTCAACATCCTGAGGTGTTGAGCCGCCCAAAGCTGATCGATGAGATTTTTCAGGCTCTCGTTGAATCGAAACTCAAGAATCCCACGTTCGTGATCGACTACCCGGTCGAGCTGTCTCCGCTCGCCAAGCCAAAGCGCGGCAATCCGGCTCTCACTGAGCGCTTCGAGCTGTTCGCGAATGGAAAGGAGATGGCGAATGCGTTCAGCGAGCTCAACGATCCCGTCGATCAGCGCGCGCGACTCGAGGGACAGGCAACGTTGAAGGCGGCTGGCGATCTCGAAGCTTCTGGTGTGGACGAAGACTATCTTCGCGCGATGGAGTATGGGATGCCGCCGATGGGTGGTGTGGGGATCGGACTGGACAGGCTGTTGATGTACATGACGGACACGGTGAATATTCGCGATGTGATACTATTTCCCACGATGCGGCCGGAATGAACCGTCTCGAGCTGTCGATTGCCTGGCGATACCTGCGGAGTCGAAGAGGGTCTCGTTTGCTATCGCTGATCAGCGTCATTGCAATCGGCGGTGTGCTGGTGGGCGTAAGCGCATTGATCCTCATCATAGGTGTGATGAACGGCTTGCAGCGCGACCTGCGTGAAAAGATTCTGGTGGGGAGCCCGGACATTCGCGTCCTGAGCTATGGCGAAGATCTCAAGATCACCGACTGGCCCACCGTGCTAGCGAAGGTGAAGCGGCTTCCGGGCGTAGTCAACGCTGCGCCCTTTGTTCTCGTTGAAGGTGGCATGAACGCAGGCCATGACTACGCGGGTGCTGCGTACGTCGTTGGGATTCCGCCGCAAGGTCGTGGAGTTCCGGATGTCACCACGATTCGGCAACACGTAATCTCTGGCGATTTTCGTTTCGCGAGCAGCGACGGCCAGCATCGCGGAGTGGTGCTTGGGAAGCTTGTCGCATCGCGGTACAACGCGTGGCCGGGCGACAAGATCAACCTCGTTTCGATTTCCGGAGTAAAGCCCAACGCGGTCACGGGCGGATTCGTTCCGCGAATATTTCAATTCGAAGTCACGGGAATCGTCGAGACCGGCATGTACGAGTACGACAACGCGTATGTGTACATCGCGCTCGATCACGCGCAGGAATTTGCCGCGCTCGGAGATGGTGTCACTGGCATCGAGGTCAAAACGGTAGATCGCTGGCAAGCCGACAAGGTCGCTGAGCGGATAACTGCGTCCCTTGGCTGGCCGTATCGAACGGTGGACTGGCAGGAGCAGAACAGATCGCTGTTTCAGGCGCTGAAGCTCGAGAAGCTGGGAATGGGTGTGATACTACTGCTGATCGTCATGGTCGCCGCGTTCAACATCGTCAGCACGCTCACTATGGTTGTGGCCGACAAGACGAGAGAAATCGGTATCCTGAAAGCGATGGGATTGCCGTCGAAGTCGATCCGGAGGATTTTCCTCGCGCAGGGTATCGTAATCGGGCTCGTCGGCACCCTGCTTGGCCTTGCGCTCGGATTCGGCGGCGCCTTCGCGCTCGACACGTACAAGTTCATTCCGCTCGATCCGACTATCTATTTCATCGACCACCTGCCGGTTGCGACGCAGCCTGGCGATGTCGCGTGGATAGTGCTCGCAAGCGTTATCACGGCGGCGCTCGCCACGTTGTACCCCGCTATCCAGGCGTCGCGGTTATATCCGATCGATGCCATCAGGCATGAATAGGTAGTGGCCGTACTCGAAGCTCACGATCTGTACAAGACGTACACCGGTGGCGACGGTGGCGCGATCAACGTGTTGAGCGGTGTGGATCTCGCCCTCAACCGCCGCGAGATGGTGGCAATTGTCGGTGCGAGCGGCGCCGGCAAGTCCACCCTGCTTCACGTTCTTGGAGCGCTCGACAAACCATCTCGCGGGTACGTTGTGATCGGCGGCGAGCCGATCAATGGAATGGACGAGGAGCAGCTCGCGTCCCTGAGAAACCGATCGGTGGGTTTTGTGTTTCAGTTCCACCACCTGCTGCGCGAATTTTCGG
>JANYKY010000508.1 GCA_025357975.1 Gemmatimonadaceae bacterium | reverse complement strand
CGATGGAACGACGATCACGAAACGCTCGAACCACATGCCGAGGTTGATGAAGAATGACAGGATGAACAGCCACGTTGGATTGCGGCGCCAGCTCTGCCTGAACAGCGACAACGGCAACACCATGTTGCACGTGTACAGAATCACGGACGCCCACCACCACTGGCCCCAGATACGATTCGCGAAGAATGCCTTCTCGAACTCGCTGCCCGAATACCATGCAACGAACCACTCGTTCATGTACGCGCAGCCCACCACGAGCGACGTGAAGAGGCAGAGTTTTGCCGCAGCGTCGAGATGGTTGATCGTCACGTAATGCTTGAGGCCAAACCATTTGCGGAGCGGAATGATGATCGTGAAGACCATTCCGATGCCGGAATAAATGGCTCCGGCGACGAAGTACGGGGGAAAGATCGTCGTGTGCCAGCCAGGCGTGAGTGCCATGGCAAAGTCGAACGACACGACCGAATGCACTGACAGCACGAGCGGAGTCGAGAACGCCGCCAGGAACAGATACGCACGCGCAAAGTGTCTCCACTCACGATCCGAATTTCTCCAGCCGAGCGAGAGCACTCCGAAAATCCTGCGGCGTACCGGATTCTCTTCGCGGTCGCGCAGCACCGCGATATCGGGAATCAATCCTACATAAAGGAACGTCGCCGAGATCGTGAGGTACGTGAGGATCGCGAATACGTCCCACACCAGCGGGCTCTTGAATTGCGGCCAGATGTAACGCCAGTTCGGATACGGAATCAGCCAGAAGAACTTCCACGGCCGGCCAAGATGCAGAATTGGAAACAATCCTGCGGTCATGACGGCAAACACTGTCATCGCTTCGGCGCATCTGTAGATCGTCGTGCGGAATCCGGCGCGGAACAGATATAGAATCGCAGAGATGAGCGTACCCGCGTGTCCGATACCTACCCAGAACACGAACGTGATGATGTACACGCCCCACATCACCGGCGGATTGTATCCGGCGACGCCAAGGCCGCTGTAGATCTGGTACGTCCATGCGAGCGCGCCGATAATCAGGAAAGTGATCGCTACACCGAGACCGATAAACCAGGCGACAGTCGGATGAAGCGTTCCAATTATTTCGCGATCGACCTGCTCGTAATCCTTGACCGCCGGTAGCTGTACATCGGCGGACGCGATGTTCGGGCGGTGCAAAATTTCCTTTTCGCGGACAGGCTTTGCCATGGTTGCCATCAGGCCTGCCCTCCGGCGGTACGATTCACTTTCTTGAGATAGACCACTGCGGTGTAAGTGTTGAGCTCTTCGAAGACGTGATACGCCCGCTCGTCATTGACCATGCCTGCGACCGCCCACTTTTCGTTGGCGGCATCACCAAACGTGATCGCGCGGGAAGGGCACGCTTCGGCGCACGCGGTAGTGAACTCATCGGGCTGTACTCCGCGATGCTCGAGGGCCGCCCGATTTTCGGTCTCGCGAATTCTCTGCACGCAGAATGTGCACTTCTCCATCACACCCTTTCCGCGAACCGTTACATCAGGATTGAGCTGCCAGTTGAGCGGCTCCGGGAATGCGTACTGCGGACGATGCGGCTCACCGTAACCGAACCAGTTGAAGTACCGAACCTTGTACGGACAGTTGTTGGAGCAGTAGCGCGTGCCGACACATCTATTGTAGACCTGAACGTTGAGTCCGTCGGGTGAATGATAAGTCGCGAACACGGGACAAACGGGTTCGCACGGAGCATTGCCGCAATGCTGGCAGAGCATCGGCACAAACCGCGTGTCGAAGTTCGCACCGCCGTCCTCTCCGCCCTCGAAATATCTCTCTAGTCTCAGCCATGCCATCTCGCGACTACGCGTGATGTTTGCGCCAAAACCCGTTCTATCAGGAAGAATCTTCGGTCCCTGCCAATCCGCGCCGACAGTCGGAATGTTGTTCTCGGCATAACACGCTGTAACACATGCCGAGCAACCGGTACAGCGTGCGAGATCGATGGTCATTGCCCAGCGCCGGCTCGCCATTCCGCTCCAATGCGACGGAGCGTACATGCCTTTTTCTTTCGACTTCTGCGGCGGACCGCCGAGCTCACCTTGAGCATCGTTCGCAGTCGGCGAGCGAAGTCCCGGCAGAAAGGCGTGGCTCGCGTCGCCGGGGAATTCGGGTTTCCCTTCTCCCTTTTCAGTTCCTTGGCGGACCTGATCCGGGCTGCCCCCTTGAGG
>JANYKY010000482.1 GCA_025357975.1 Gemmatimonadaceae bacterium | reverse complement strand
GCTCAAGTCCGGCCGTCCCGTAAAGATCGTTTACGACCGCGAAGAGGACATGGTTGCGACAACCAAGCGTCATCCATCAATCGTGCATCATCGCACGGCGGTTACCCGCCAGGGCAAGCTGATCGCGATGGACGTCGATGTACTACTGGACGGCGGCGCGTATGTGACGTTGAGCCCGACAGTTCTTTCGCGCGGATGCATTCACGCTGCGGGTCCGTACCTGTGCGACAACGTGCGAATTCGCGGACGTGCAGTATTTACCAATACTCCACCAAATGGCGCATTTCGTGGATTTGGTGCTCCGCAGACTGAATTTGCCGTCGAAGTTCATATGGAACGTATCGCTGAGACGCTGGGAATAGATTCGATCGACATCAGGCGAATCAATGCACTGAAGCCCGGAGACATAACGGCGACCGGACAGACCCTGCGTGACGACTGCAGCGCTCACATGGTGCTCGAGGAAGCCGTGCGTCGCAGCGACTATGTGAAAAAACGTGCGGCATGGAGGGGGACGAATAAGGCAATCGGGCTCGCTCTGTTTTATCACGGAGCGGGTTTTACAGGTGCGGGAGAGCGGACGCTCAAATCGAAAGCGCGGCTCGAGCTTACGCCGGCTGGCGTTCGAATTGCCACGGGAAGCACGGAGATCGGGCAGGGCACGCGCACCATGCACGCGCAAATCGTAACCGATGCGCTCGGTATTCCTTACGAGACCGTCGAGGTCGCACAACCCGATACGTCACGCGTTGCTGACAGTGGGCCAACTGTCGCATCACGCACGTGCATGGTGGTGGGAAAGATTCTGGAAGACTGCGCTCATGAAATGAAAGCAAAGCTCGGTGCTCTCACGCCGGCACAGTATTACGCGAAGAACGGAGAGCTGTCCGTCGAGCGCACGTACGAGCCACCAGACTGGATTCAATGGGACGACTCATTGTATCGCGGTGATGCCTACGCGACTTACGGCTGGGGTTGCGATGTCATCGAGCTCGAGCTCGACCGCGATACGTTCGAAGTGCATCCGATCAAGATCACGGCGGTCCAGGAATTCGGCCGTCCGATTCACCCGGCACTCGCGCGCGGCCAGATCGAGGGCGGAACAGCACAGGGCCTCGGCTACGCATTACTTGAGAAAGTCGTGATGCGAAATGGCGCGATGGCCAACGGCCAACTCACCAATTACGTGATACCCACGACTCTCGATATGCCAGAGGTGGATGTTGTGATGATGGAGAACCCGTATCCGGGTGGCCCATTCGGCGCGAAAGGCCTTGGTGAGCTTCCGATGGACGGGCCGGCGCCCGCAGTCGTCAATGCGCTCCGCCAGATGGGACTGGATGTCCGCGACATTCCAGCGACGCCAGAACATCTCTCCACCTGTGCAGCGGTCTGATGCAATTCGTTCTCAACGGCAAGCCGACCACACTATCTGCTAACCCCGCAGCGCGACTGATCGACGTTTTGCGCGAGGAATGTCTGCTGACAGGAGTGAAGGAAGGTTGCGGAGAAGGAGAATGCGGCGCTTGCACAGTTTTGATCGATGGAGAGCCCGTGTGCTCGTGCATCATCCCGGCGGGCCAGGTCGAAGGAACAGAAGTGGTCACGATCGAAGGGCTCGGTGGCAATCACCCGCTACAGCACTTGTTCATGAATGAAGTCGGTGCGCAGTGCGGTATCTGCACGCCCGGAATGATCATGGCGGCGATGAAACTGGGCGATGCGCCAACTCTCGATGACATCAAAACGGCTCTTGCCGGGAACCTGTGCCGATGCACGGGATACTCGGCCATCTATCGGGCTGTCCTCAAGTGGAAAGGAATGCCAGAGCCCGATACTGCGGGCGAGATGTCGGTGATGGAATGAGAGCCGCTGTGTCCGCGCTCGATATGCGCCGAGCGACGTCGCTGGAAGAGGCGCTGAAAATTATTCGCGATGAAAAGCGCATGCCGGTGGCTGGCGCAACTGATGTGTACGTCGCAATGAACTTCGGTACTCTCGTTCCAAAGCAGTTCCTCGACATCTGGGCGCTCGATGAGCTGCGAACGATTTCCAGTCGCGGCGATACGCTCGTAATCGGTGCGCTCACTAGCTATACGTCGCTCATTCAGTCGCAACTGGTGGCTGATCGCGTCCCGATGCTCGTGCAGGCGTCGCGGCTTGTGGGCGGAGTGCAAATTCAGAATCGCGGCACGCTTGGCGGCAACATAGCGAATGGTTCACCGGCGGCCGACGGAGTTCCCGTGCTCGCAGCTGTGGATGCGATCGTTGTTCTTCGCAGCGCAGATGCGGAGCGCAGAGTTTCGATCAACGAGTATTACACTGGATATCGCCAGACCATGATGCGTGCCGATGAGTTGATTGTTGCGATAGAAATTTCTCCGGTGGAAGGGAAGCAGTGGTTCAGGAAAGTGGGGACTCGCGCTGCACAGGCGATCTCAAAAGTCGTGATGGCGGCGGTGCGTGCGCCCTCGCCGCGCATTGCGTTTGGGAGCGTGGCCGCGACCGTAGTGAGAGCTCGGGAGACCGAGAGGGTTTTGTCTTCTGGCGGATCGATTGAGGATGCAGCGGAGACTTTGGGCCGAGAGCTCAAGCCAATCGACGACGTGAGATCGACAGCTGAGTACAGGCGGCGGGTGTCCGTGAATCTCTTGCGCCGGTTCTGGGCTGATACCGAATAGGCGAGTGAGCTCTCGCTGTGGTGCATTTCTGAGTAACGCATGACCACGCCGAATACTCTGCAGGCCAATGTGGTTCGCAGCACGCGGGTGCTGACCGCTGATGGTACGCGTCCGGCGGCGATTCACTTCGCTAACGGGCGCATCGAGAGGGTGACCGAGTGGCAGGACGTGCCTGATGACGCGAATCTGCATGATGCCGGCGAGCTCGTTGTGATGCCTGGGTTGGTGGACACGCACGTGCATGTGAACGAACCCGGCCGGACTGAGTGGGAGGGTTTCGTCAACGCGACGCGGAGCGCGGCCGACGGTGGCATCACGACCATTCTCGATATGCCCCTGAATTCCATTCCAGCGACGACGACTGTTGCTGCGCTCGAAGCAAAGCGCGAAGCAGCGCGTGGCAAGACTCTCGTGGATGTCCGATTTATCGGCGGGGTTGTGCCGGGAAATGCAGGCGATCTCGAAGGGCTGCGGGACGCCGGTGTCCGCGCGTTCAAGTGCTTCCTCACGCCGTCGGGAGTGGACGAGTTTCCGAATGTGACCGAACAAGATCTGCGTATCGCATTCCCGGTACTTGCAGAGCTTGGTATTCCGTTGATGGTGCACGCGGAAGATCCGGTATTCATTCGCGCTGCGACGCCATCGCGACGATACGTCGATTACCTCGTTTCGCGGCCCGTTGAGGCTGAGCATTCCGCCATCCGACTGATGGTGCGGTTGATGGACTGGTGCGCGACGCCGGTGCACATCGTTCACCTTTCATCGGCCAGCTCTCTCGAAATCATCCGCGACGCGCAGGCCAGGGGATTGCCGCTGACGGTCGAAACCTGTCCGCATTATCTGACATTTGCGGCGGAAGAAATTCCGGATGGAGCGACTGAGTACAAGTGTGCGCCGCCGATAAGGAACGCGGCAGAGCGTGAGGCGTTGTGGGATGCATTGAAGGCGGGGGATATCGATCTTATTGCGTCCGATCATTCACCCTGCGCGCCTTCGTTGAAATCGACAGGCGGAGATTTTTCTTCGTGCTGGGGCGGTATTGCGTCGCTTCAGTATTCACTTGCCGCCGTATGGACCGGAGCGAGCAAGCGAGGGATCAGCTTCGAGAAGATCGCGCAGTGGATGAGTGCTTCTCCAGCGAGGCTCGCGGGGCTCGACAGCGATAAGGGGCAACTCATGCCAGGGTATGATGCGGACATAGTCGTGTGGGATCCGGAAGTGCGGGCGAGTCCGATGTCACGGCCCGGTGCAGCGGTGACACCATATAGTAGTAGCAAGCTGTTCGGACGTGTTCACGCGACGTACGTGGCTGGGCGGTTGGTTGGCCCCCCAACTTCCCACGGATCGCTATCTTAGCCAATGGCAACGTTTACGGACCTTATCGACCTCGCATCCGAACGACTTGGAGGCGCAGTAGTTGCCGCAAATGATGAGTTCTTCGCGCCGAAGGAAGCGCTCCTGAAACTCGGCACTCCCGAGTGGCGTGAAGGCGTCTACACGGAACGTGGGAAGTGGATGGACGGTTGGGAAACGCGTCGCAGGAGAACGCCGGGTCACGACTGGGCGATCATCCGGCTTGGCGCCCCCGGAAACGTGCGTGGAGTCATCATCGACACCTCATGGTTCACCGGCAACTTTCCCGAGCGCGCAAGCATTGACGCAACGACGGTGCAGGGGACGCCGTCCGCCGAATGGCTTTGCGGGGATGATGTGAAGTGGACTACTCTGCTGCCCGAGGTTGCGCTGAACGGAGATGCACAGAACGAGTTCGGGGCAGAGAGCTCTGCGAGGGTAACGCATTTGCGGCTGAAAATTTTTCCAGATGGTGGAGTTGCGCGGTTTCGAGTTTACGGCGACGTGGTTACTCCTGCTATCGCGCTCGAGTCGGGTCGAGAGGTCGATCTTGCGGCGATGGAGAACGGCGGATATGTCGTGTCCTGCAGCGACATGCATTATGGACATCGGCAAAATCTCATTCTTCCCGGCCGGTCGACTCAAATGGGAGATGGGTGGGAAACCAGGCGCCGTCGCGGACCCGGCCACGACTGGAGCATTGTCAGGCTCGCGAAGCGAGGAACCATCGAGCGAGTCGAGCTCGACACCGATCACTTCAAGGGAAACGCTCCTGGAAGCTGCATGCTGGAGTGGTGCGACGCGGGTGGTACAACGCCTGAATTCAACAGTGATCAAGCGGAGTGGGCCACTCTTGTTGCAAATTGCCCTCTGCAGCCGCACTCCCGGCATTCATTCCGGGTGAGCGAGCCGCAGGCCGCTACTCACGTGCGGCTCAACATTTATCCCGACGGCGGCGTGGCGCGACTACGCCTGGTCGGAAAGGTATCGGCTCAATGACTGTAACACTTGACGAGCTCAATTCGCTTCCGGCATCCGAGGCGACCGACCTGTTTTTGTCGTGCTGCGGATCTGCTGCATGGGCCAACGAGATGGTGAAAGGCCGTCCTCACAGCTCGACTGGCAAACTGCTCGATGCGGCTGATCGAGTATGGTCGTCAGCGACTCCGGATCAGATACGCGAAGCGTTTGCGTATCATCCGCGAATCGGCGAAATGAATAGTGACGCTCCGCAAAGCGCTGAGGCAAAGGCGTGGTCCAACACGGAACAGTCGCGCGCCAAGCTTGCGTCATCGAATGTTCACGATCAGATGACTCTCGTGAACAGCGCGTATGAGGCGAGGTTCGGATATCTCTATGTTGTCTCCGCGATGGATAAGTCGGCGGACGACATGTTGGAACTTGCGCGCAAACGGCTCAGAAACGATCCGGAGCGAGAGCTCCTCATTGCTGCAGGAGAGCAGGGAAAAATCACTCGCCTGAGGCTGAAACGCCTGCTCGGAGCTGAATGAGCACTATCAGTACTCATGTTCTCGACACATCGCTCGGGAGGCCGGCTGCAGGAATCCGCGTAACGCTTCGAAACGGAGCGAGTTTAATTGGATCCGGTGAGACTGACGACGATGGCCGGGTGCGCGATCTCCTGCAAACTGGATCCGCGTTGGCGGAAGGTGACTACACGTTGACTTTCGCGGTTGCGGATTATTTCGCGAGCACCAAACGCCAGAGTTTTTACTGCGATATCGCGATCAGTTTTGTTATTGCATCAGGAGCAGAGCATTATCACGTTCCATTGTTGCTCAGCCCGTTCGGGTATTCGACTTATCGGGGGAGTTGAGCGCGATCAGGACGGCCAACTGCAACGGCAGCGATCAGAAGTGCCGAACTGCAACGGCCTGTACACGGATCAACAACTCTGGAACTACGAATCAGAGGCAAGACAAAAAACGGAAACCAAAAAAACAAACTCAACTAATTGGTCCGCGGACTGGGGCGGACCGGAGCGGATCGGTCCCTTGGTCGTGACAGCAAGTTCAGCAAATGCACGGTGTTTCTCCGTTCTGTCACAAAAAGAAAATCGGTCCTGGACGGCGGCAGAATCCACTTATATGCGATGCGGCCAATCCGCTCCAGTCCGCGGACCAGTCAGTTGATGTTGTTTTTCAACAAAAAAGAAGATTTGTACTGGACGGTAGAAAAAAGTCAAACTTAAAGAACAGAATAAGCGAACGTTCTTATCCGTCACCCCGATCTAGCAGTTCGTCCCTGATGTGCAGTGCCCACGTTTCTGATCCGTGTAACGGCAGTTCCGTACTTCCCTACCCGTAGTTTTCCTGATGTAAGGCCTCAATGCGAATTGACCTGCCCACCCGACCACCGATCCAGGATCGATCTCTCGGCCTCGTCGATGTTGGTTTTGTTGCCGGGCGGCATCGTTCTCTGGATCACCGCGCGCTCTCGAATCCGCGCGGCATGCGCCATTATCTGCTCAGGTGTATCGAACATCACTCCTGCAGGTGCTCCCCCGAACGACATGTCTGTTGGTCGCTCGGAATGACATACAGCGCAACGCCGGTCGATTACGTGCCGCGCATCCTCGAAGCTCCCAGGTCCCGTGCCGGCCACCGCTGAGGCCGCGCTAGTCGATGCGCCAAATATCATGATCGCCCATAACAACAGCATAGTTGAGCCAATGAATGCGCCAAGCACGGGTTTCCACTGCGGGAATGTCCATCTGATGTTGAGCACGTGCCGGACGCCTGCGCCACCGGCTACGAGCACGAGTAACAGCAACCAGTTGAGGCGATGGCCGTAGATCCCCGGAAAGTGATTGCTCACCATCAGGACGATCACTGGAAATGTGAAGTAGTTGTTGTGAATCGAGACTCTTTTTGCACGGGCCGAGATTGCCGGGTCGGCGCCGCTTGAGCCAGAGGCAGACGCGACCAGCGCGCGCTGCGATGGAACAATCGTCCAGAAAACATTGCCAGCCATTATCGTTGCCATCATTGCGCCGAGATGGATGAAGGCTGCCCGTCCGCTCAACACATGGGTCAATGCAATGGCAATCGCTACGAATCCACCAATCCAAATGATCGAAGCAACAACTGGCGCCCTCGGCGCAATGACGCGCTGAGCTAGCTCGTACAGAATCCATCCGCCGAGTATGGCCGAGATTCCGATGAGACTTGCAGTAACGTGGGTGAGTGTACCAGCCGAGCTGTCTACCATCGACGCCCTGCCACCCGCGTAATAAACGATGAAGAGCAGCGCGACGCCGCTCAGCCATGTCGTATATGCCTGCCACTTGAACCAGTGCAATGGCGCGGGCATGTCTTCACCTTCGAGCAGCGTCTTCTCGACATAGTAGAAGCCACCGCTGTGAAGCAGCCAGATGGTACCGAGTGGCCGTTTGGTTTGTCCGTGCGTGCGTGGTGAAACGAGACTTCTATCGAGCCAGTTGAAGAGAAGCGAATTGCCGATCCACATGATCCCGGCAATTACATGTACCCACCGCGCCAGAAGATCGAATAACTCGATAGTGTTGCCGCTCACTTCCTTCCCTTCATGATTTTCACGAAGCTTCGGCCGCGGAATTCTTCGGGATTGAGGCCGGTCATGCGGAGAGCTTCTTCCTCGGTAATCGCGCCCGAGTTGATCCCGCGAAGGAAGAAGTTGAGAAGGCCCTGCCCAGTCGCCGCGTCATCGAAGACGTCGCCAACGAGAGTCGCCTGAGCGGCCTTACCAACAAAATTGCTGAGCCTCGCACCGGCGGCGTCGATACCTTCGAGGAAAAAGCTGTAGAGCGCGGCGTATCGAGTGACGAGTTGCGCGGGATGCAGATCCCATCCCTGATAAAATCCTCCGGCGAGGGAATGCCTGATGTCGTCGAAGTGCAGCCTCCATGCAGTATGCACGCTCGCGGCATTTTCCGCTTGCTGCTGCTCTGTGAGAGACGTTGCGTTCGCAGTTGGCCGATGGAGTGGCACCGGCATTACGGTGGTGGACCCATCCGAGAGCCAGACGTCAGTTCCCGCAAAAGCGACCTGCATGAAATGCTTCGCAAAATCGCATGCGGGATGGCGCATTCTCTGATGTGCCGCGGTGATGTTGATCCCGGCCGTGTAATCGTACGTGCCAAAGTGGGCGCCGCGCAGTCTCCCGTCCGATGCGTCTCTGGTCCTCGCAAGAAGAGATGTGCCTTTTGAATCCATGATTATCTGCGGGGTTTCGACCATCAGCTCGAATTTCAGCGTCCCATCCGCGAGTCCAAGTTTCTGTTCGAGCTGCCTCAAGACGACCACCGTGTATTCGACCTGCTCGATTATCGTGACTTTCGGGATCGTCACGACCCACCGCTCCGGGATACCGCCATTCTCGACGAGCTTGGTGACTACCAGGTCGAGAGTGCGAACACTGCGAACTCGCATCTCTTCGTTGAGAGGCTTTACACGAAGTCCGATGAACGGGGAAAGCGTATTCGCCTTCATTCCTCTCGAGACCTCATCTGCCACGACACCGGCGTGATGATCTTCTTCGCTATCGGGCCGATTTCCGTAACCGTCCTCGAAGTCAATTCGGAAATCTTCGATCGGCTCTTTGGTCAGTTTTTCTCGAACACGCGTATGGATCGTCGCGAGCGCATCATGGCTCGCGATTCCCAGCGCGCTTGCCATTGTCGCAGGATCTGGCAAGTACTGACTCATTGCGCGAAGCGCTATTGCTCCCAGCTTGGGCACTGAATCGCACGCGAACAGCTGTGCGCCGCCATACACCGTGTGCACAGGCTGGCGGCCTGGCTCTTCACCCTGATGTGTCTCCGCGAATCCGAGATTGGCTTCGCGCAGAGCTTCCTGCGCTTCGGCAAATGCCGACGCATTGTGAGTTGTCGTCATTTGGGAACAGTCGAGTTCAAGGCGATGCGATCGTGACCGATGGCAGTGTGGCTTTGTTCGTCCCGTAGGCCCCAGTGAAATTGAAAGTGCCCGGAACAATTGTTCTTCCGCTCATGATCTTGCCAATCGTGAAATCAAAGTATTGATGTTTGGTCTCACCGGCCGCAAACAAAGTGACTGACGGATCGACGAAATTCCTGACACCAACGAGTCGGTTTCCAACCCCGAAAGGGGTCCTGATGTCAAAGCTGTACGCAGTCGAGATGCCGCCGGTGATTTGAGGAAGCGCCGCGACGATCGGATAATTCCGCTGGTTGTGCACCGACACGATAAACGTGAAGGCGCCGCTATCTATCGTCAGACTCGGCACTGCAGGAGCAAGGTCGACAGTTACATCCAGCGAATCAGGTGAGACAACAGGCAGCGTCGCATCGATCAGTGGAGCAGGTCCCCCGTCTGCCACACACTCTGACGTGCAAGACACAACTCCGCCACAGCGGTCGAGAAAGTCAGCACGCGAATGACCAGACGTTCTCGTCAGTGCGTGGAGCATCTCATGCCGCACAACTGCTCCATCGAGACGAACGGCACCGGCGATCACAATCGAGTTGCTACCCTGGGTCCAGTATCCCGAGACAGTCCTGCCAGCAAGCTGAAAATCAGAGATGCCTGGAACAACGTCCCACGTGATGTTCGACAGTGACCCGGTTCGGCCGGAACATGCTTCGGTCATCGCCCACCAGCGCGCGTAGACTGGTGGCGGCGTGAAGGCGACTGCGTCAACTGGCAGAGCAGGATCGACAATACGCTCGCAGGCGGCCAGAAGGGTGGCACCCATGAGCAGCTGCGAAAATTCAGAGAGAATGCGGCGTACAGTCTTCACGTGCAGAAGCTTGCACAGAAGTGCTTTGCGGCGAAAGCCTCTGAGATGCCGGCGGCACGTTGCGCGCAGCTATGCGTTGTAAATCTTGCCGCTTTTCTGCCGGTAGAGCTCGAGGACAGCGCGCGCTTCGTCGCGCAGCACATTGCGCACGATCTCAATACCTCGCTTTTCCAGATACTCGTAGGATTCTGGAAAGACAGGCCCTTCGTCAAAGTTGAGGAGGGAAGCGTCTTCGCGCGCCGCGCCGTAAACGACCCGCTGTACGCCGCTCCATAGAGTCGCGCCGAGGCACATCGCACATGGCTCGCAGGAGGTGTGCAGCTCGTGGACAGGGAGGTTGGGTCCGTTCAACGAGAATGATCCGATCTTTTGCTGGGCCATCATGAACGCAACCATTTCCCCATGAAGCGTGCAGTTGTTCAGTCTCACGACGCTGTTCATCCCGACAGCGATCAGCCTCCCGCTTACCGATTCAAAAATCGCGGCGCCGAAAGGTCCGCCCGATTCACGCTCGACGTTCTCCCGGGAGATCGATATGGCGAGGCGCATCCGCTCGGCATCTGTGGCATAAGTGCGATCCCACTCCACAACTCCGTCAACCCATTCCGGATACTCGACTCGAACGACCGGGTGCTTCTCGTTTTCGCTCATGCCGGTAACGTTGCCCTGACGACTGCGCTCAGGGAAGTATGGTCAGGCTATCGTCATTTTTTTACGGTGATGGATAATGTCATAAAACCGGGTATATCAACAGAACGACGGACGAGGGAGTATCTGGAGTGAAGTCACCGTGCTCTTACCCTTGTCCTGGTTGCCGCGACCTCCTTAGCTAGTCGGCACACACGAACTGCCCCCACCGGTATCAATGAAAACCAGCTTCCTTATCAAGAGGCGGACGCTTCGTCCGCTCGCATTTGTAGTTCTTATCGCCGGCTGTTCGTCGGCAACAGTCGCCGGCAACGGCTCCGGGTCACAGCAACCAGTCCCGGCGAACAATCTTCCTCTCAAGTACACGGCGCGTCCGACCGTTGCCGCGATCACTCCGGCGGATTTGATGAGCCGGCTCTACGTCTTCGCGGACGACTCGATGCTTGGCAGGCAGGTTGGGTTCGAAGGCAACCTCAAGGGAACGAAGTACATCGCTGATGAAGCCCGGCGACTCGGGCTGGTGCCGGCCGGTGAGAATGGCACGTACTTCCAGGATCTGCCGGTGTACGCGCGCGTCCTCGACAAGGGAAGCACTATCAGGATTGGAAACACAACCCTCGTTGCCGGTAGAGATTTCGTTGCATCGGGCGCTCCGATCAACGCATCCGGCGGGCAGGTGATCTTCGGCGGCGTCGAGGCGGATTCAATGAATCTGCTCGACTCCGCTCAACTGGCTGGCAAAATTCTCGTTCTGGAAAGCTCGCCCTCGCCGCTGAATTATCGGGCGCTCGTTCAATCTGAAGGATTTCAGAGATATGTCGCGTCCGTTCGTCCGGCGCTTACGACGATCACGATTCGTGGCTCGGAGCTCCCCGATGCCATTACGCGGCCTGCACTTCAAGGCACGACTGTACAACTGAGGTCATCGACGCCATCTACAGTTGGACGATTCGCCGCATTCTCGATCAGCGCCACGAACTCGGCGGCCCAGTCGCTGTTCGGCGCGCCAGTGGGTTCCCTTCACAAGGGTCAGCTTGGAAAGAATGTAGAGTTCGACATCCGTCAGACCGAGGC
>JANYKY010000469.1 GCA_025357975.1 Gemmatimonadaceae bacterium | reverse complement strand
CTCGACCGGCACGCGGATCGTGGTGCACAGCCCCGCGCTCGAGTCCGATACCGCGAAAGTTGCCGCAACCGCCACGGATCGTTTTGGCGGCATCCGCACGGATGTCACGATTGGGTTCTCGTCTTCTGATACCACGATTGCGACTGTCGACGCAGCTGGGATCGTTCACGCCAGGAAGCCGGGCACCGTTACGATCAAGGCAGCAGCGTGCGGTGAGAGCTCCAGCACGGTGGTCACAGTTGTTGCCAACGTCGTGAGGGTTGCGCTGAGTCCGGCTGCGGATACGGTCCTCGCTGGTGACTCCATCGTCTATACAGCACATGCGTTCGGTCCGGGAAATGTCTTAGTGCCAGGCACCGCGTTCACGTTTTCCGCGTCACCCGGCAGTGCGGTGACGTTGCATCAGACCAGCGATTCAACGGTGACCGTCAGCGGCGCAGCAGCAGGTTCAGCAACGATAACCGCGACCGCGCAGGGTCTGAGCGGGACTGCGGCGGTAGTCGTGCTCGCGCGATTGTTCGTCACCGGCACAGCCCTGGTTTCTACATTCGACGCCGGCGACGACTTGAGCTGCGGTATTATCACGCTCGGTCACGCATTCTGCTGGGGCCTGAACAACCATGGACAGGTGGGCGCCGCAGCGGATTCGGTGTGCTTTCCAGGTACCGATTCGAGAACCAGTGCGACTGACACCACTAAGACCGCAGCTCTGCCATGCAGTCTGAACCCGAAAGCACTCGTTACGACGCTGGATTTCTCCTCCGTTTCGGCCGGCGATTCGAGCGCTTGCGGAATCAGCCTGTCCGGCAAGGCGCTCTGCTGGGGCAGGGGCACACACGGCGAGATTGGTAACGGATCGGTGGGCAATCGGGGGACGCCAGCCGTGGTCACTGCCGGACTCAACTTCAGTTCTATATCAGTTGGAGGTGCGCACGCGTGCGCCCTTACGACGACCAACGCAGCGTATTGCTGGGGTTCCGATTCACTGGGCCAACTCGGTGATTTCCGAACTATCAACAGCACCACACCCATCCCGGTTGTGCTCAACCAGGCGGCGGCAACATTCTCGAGCATCAGTGCCGGGTACCGGCATACCTGCGGGGTTGCCGCTGACGGAACAGCCTACTGTTGGGGCGATAACGCGTTCGGCCAGCTCGGGAACGGCAATCAGTCGGGAAGTGATGTTGCGGTTCAGGTCGCTGGCGGCTTTAGATTCAACTCAGTCTCCGCTGGTGGCGACCATAGTTGCGGAATAACGACGTCAAGCGTGGCGGTTTGCTGGGGCAGCAATGCTTCAGGACAGCTTGGCAACGGCGGCGTCGGCGGAATCTCGACGACTCCGGTTGCGGTGAGTGGCGGGCTGACATTCTCGCGGATCAGTGCCAGCACCGGGACGCTGACCACCACTCCGCCGGACTCCCTCGGAGTCTCGCACCGATACAAGGAAGGCGCAGGGCACACGTGCGCATTGACGACTACCGGCGCGATTTTCTGCTGGGGTGATGACGGAGATCTGCAGCTCGGCCGCGGACCTTTCTCTGGCGGAGCTAATGGGCTGGGCCCGACGCCAAGCGTTGTCAGCGGCGGGCAGCTTCCTTCGAACGTGACATTCGTCTCGGTATCGACCGGGTCACGTCACAGCTGCGGCGTAGGATCTGACGGAGCCGCTTACTGCTGGGGATCGAACGTATTCGGAGCGCTTGGCAACACGCTCCAAGCGGCCTTCAGAGGACTACCTCAGCGCGTCGCTACGCCGAAGTAGTCCGAAGTAGCAGCTAAGCGCGCTTGATCGACCGCTGGCGCGCAGCCGCGTCGTCGAGACGGAGACGCGGCTTCACATCCTCGTCCTCCTGACCCTCCTCGCGTGCACGGCGGCGGAACGGAACGAGATCCCGGCCGAGGCTGACCAAGGCACGAGTCGCGACGGTGCTCGCAAGCGGCTCTGGAATGCCCATAACGCGAACGTAGGTATCGATCGCCCGATCGAACGAGAGATCCTCAGCCAGCGTGTCCACGAACATCAGCGCGTTGTCCACGTGCGCACGGATGATCGTCTCCTCCGCCCTCGCCTGGGACAAGCGCAGCCGACGCTCTGCGTTGGGATTGAGCTTGCGGCCAAATATCGATTCAGGAAATAAACCACCTAACATTTTACCGTCCCCGTTGGTTGAGCCTTCTGCTGTCAGAATCTAAGGCAGAGTTCATACCACGGTCAGGCGCCGCACCTCAACTTTCCTGAGCCTCATATTGTGCCTTGAGGCTCGCAACGACCGCAGGATCCGCCAGAGTGGTCGTATCCCCGAGAATTCGTCCTTCCGCGATGTCTCTCAAAAGACGGCGCATGATCTTCCCCGAGCGCGTTTTTGGCAGATCCGCCGTGAAAAGGATGTCGTCCGGCTTCGCGAGCGCGCCAATTTTCTGAGCTACGAACAAGCGAAGCTCTTCGGCAAGCTCCGGCGACTTCTCTTTTCCGTCCCGCAAGGTGACAAAAGCGGCAAGTGCCTGCCCCTTGAGGTCATGCCCGCGTCCGACAACCGCCGCTTCAGCAACGGCCGGGTGTTCGACGAGAGCAGATTCGACTTCCATGGTTCCAATACGGTGGCCGGCGACATTCAACACATCGTCAACCCGCCCAAGAATCCAGAAATATCCGTCGTCATCGCGCTTGGCGCCGTCACCAGGAAAATAAAGATCCGGACGGCCCGGCCACTTCGAGAAATAGGTGTCGACGTACCGCTGATCGTCGCCCCAGATAGTCCGGAGCATCGACGGCCATGGCCTGGTGAGCGCTAGAAGTCCGCCTCCAACCGGTAACACCTTGCCGGCGTCGTCGAGAAGCTCCGCCGTGAAGCCCGGAAGAGCCATCGTAGCGCTACCAGGCTTTGTCGCCGTCACTCCCGGCAGTGGGGAGATCGCAATCGCACCCGTCTCGGTCTGCCACCACGTATCGACAATCGGGCAGCGGTTCCCGCCGATGTGCTCCCGATACCACATCCACGCTTCGGGATTTATCGGCTCGCCGACTGATCCGAGAAGCCGGAGCTTCGAGAGATCGTGCCGAGCGGGAAATTCGGCGCCCCACTTCATGAACGCCCGGATCGCGGTGGGAGCGGTATACAGAATCGTCACGTTGTGGCGTTCGCAGATGTCCCAGAAGCGGTCCTTTGCCGGGCTGTCTGGAGCGCCTTCATACATCACGCACGATGCGCCGTTGGACAGTGGACCATATACGAGATATGAGTGTCCGGTCACCCAGCCGATATCCGCGGTGCACCAGAAGACGTCGTTGTCCTTGAGGTCGAAAACGAGCTTGCTGGTGCTCGTAACGCCGGTGAGATATCCGCCTGTCGTGTGAACGATTCCCTTAGGTTTGCCAGTCGTACCGGACGTGTAGAGAATGAACAGCACATCCTCGGCGTCCATGGCTTCGGGCTCACAAACTGTGTCGGCTTTTTCGACCAGATCGTGATACCAGACATCGCGCTCGGCACTCATGTCGCATTCGATCTTCGAGCCGGCCGACCCAGGCCCGGCCACGTGATCGCGTTTTACAACAACAACTTTCTGGATCGACGGTGTTTCCTCGAGCGCCTTGTCGGAATTTTTCTTCAGTGGCACGATCTGCCCGCGGCGATATCCACCGTCCGCCGTTATCAGGACCTTGCACTCTGAATCGTTGATCCGGTCGCGAAGCGATTCGGGCGAGAATCCGCCGAACACGACTGAGTGGATCGCGCCGATTCGCGCGCACGCGAGCATCGAGATCGCGGCTTCGGGGATCATCGGCAAGTAGATCGCGACACGATCTCCGCGATTCACCCCGAGCGATTTGAGTCCACTGGCGAACCGGTTTACTTCGGCTGAGAGCGTCGCGAATGTGAGTGTTCGCTGATCGCCGGGCTCGCCTTCCCAGATTAGCGCAGGCGCATGCTTTCTCGGGCCAGCGGCGTGCCGGTCGACGCAGTTGACCGACGCATTAAGCTTTCCGCCGACAAACCACTGACAGTGAGGGGCGTCCCATTTCATCACTGTATCCCACTTTCGAATCCACTCCAGTTCGGCCGCCTGGTCCGCCCAGAATTGCTCCGGATTTTCTGAGGCCTTTGCGTAGATGTCCGAGTCTGACACGCGCGACGCCTTAACAAACTCGTCGGACGGCGGGAACTTGCGATTTTCCTGAAGCAGGACGTCGATGTCAGTCATTGGGGAAGTTGGCGTGTTTGGCGAACGTTACCGTGTTTTGCACGGGGCGCGCCAGAGTGTCACCTTTCCGGCTCATGGAAACAGCACCCAGACCTGTCGTCACAACTGAAATGCTCAGCCGGTCGTTCGGGCGCCGCAAGGCGGTCGACGGAATCACGCTGACAATCAACTCGGGAGAAATTCTCGCGCTTTTCGGCCCCAACGGCGCCGGAAAGACAACGCTCCTGAGATTGCTTGCAGGGCTTCTGAAGCCAACCGCGGGAACTGCACAAATTGGCGGAGTGAGCCTCCCGGGCGGGCCATCAGTGCGACGGCGAATTGGAATTGTCTCGCACCACACACTTCTATACGAAGCTTTTACCGCGCGCGAAAACGTCGAATTCGCGGCACGCCTTTACCGCGTAAAGAATTTCAGGCAAGAAAGCGCCCGCGCGCTCGAGCGAATGCACATCCTCGACCGCGCCGATACGCCCGTGCGCGCACTCAGCAGGGGCCTCCGACAGCGGGTTTCTGTCGCGCGTGCAACGGTCCATCAACCAGAAGTCATTCTCGCCGACGAGCCGTTTACCGGTCTCGACATATTGGGGGCAACAGCACTTTCCGGACTGCTCGAGTCCCTCCGCGTCTCAGGCGCAACGATCGTTGTGGTAACACACAATCTGGAGGAAGGCCTTAGCCTCTCGACTCACGCCGCAATCATGGACAAGGGTCGAATAGCTGAGCTCTCACAAACCAGCATGATCGACCGACAGATTTTCGCCGACCGCTACCGACAGATCGTTACCACAAGTGGTTGAAGTGTTTCGGGACGCCTGGATCATCGCGCGAAAAGATCTCACGATCGAATTCCGAACGCGGAGCGCGTTCTTGTCGGCGGTGGTGTTTGCCCTGCTCGGAATCGTCATCTTCTACTTCGCGTGGGACTCATCCGCGGTATCAGCCGTTGATCTCGCGCCCGGCGTGCTGTGGGTGATTTTCACGTTCTCGGCACTTCTTGGAATGCACCGATCATTTGGAGTTGAGCAACCCGACCGCGGCATCGACGGGCTCCTCGCGTCTCCGGTCGCGCGCGAATCGATCTTCCTCGGCAAGGCCATCGCGAATCTCATTTTCGTGCTCGCTGTCCAGGCAATCGCGATTCCGGCCGTTGGGCTGTTCTACGGCCTTCCCCTCGGTGATGTCGCACTGCCGCTCGCGGGAATCGCAACCATGGCCGCAATAGGATTGGTCGCCGTCGGAACACTGTTCAGCGCAATGGCGGTCAACACCCGCCTCGCCGAGCTTTTGTTGCCGATGCTGTCGCTTCCGTTTTTCGTGCCGGTCGTCATACCGGCTGCGCAGGCAACCGCGAAGCTGATGAGTGGCCGTCCCGTTGGCGAGGCCGGCCCATGGCTTAAATTGCTGCTGGCATTCGACATTGTCTTCGTCGTCGCGTGCACGCTCGCCTATCCGTTCACACTCGAGGAATGAAGCCGAGTCCACTGTCGTTCGCGGCAATCGCCGCCGTTCTGGTCACGTTCGTTCGCGCGATTTTCTTTACGCCCCTCGAGGCAACTCAAGGTCCGGCGCAGAAGATTTTGTACGTTCATGCGCCGGCAGCGTGGGTGGCCTTCATGGCGTTCGGCCTGGTCGGCCTGACGAGCGTTCTGTACTTGTGGCTGAAAGAA
>JANYKY010000458.1 GCA_025357975.1 Gemmatimonadaceae bacterium | reverse complement strand
TCACGTTCCACCGCCGCGACGACGACATCGAAACGATAATGGAGATAGCTGTCGCGCCAGGCGAGGCAGCAGAAGTTCGAAAGGTCACCGTGACGAACCGGTCGCAGGCAACGAGAGAGATCGAGCTGACGAGCTATATGGAAGTGGTCATTGCGCCAGCCGATGACGACAAGGCGCATCCCGCGTTTGGAAATCTTTTCGTGCAGACCGAGTGGCTTCCCGAGAGCTCTGCGATTCTCGCAATGCGGAGGCCGAGATCTTCAACAGACAAGCCGACATGGTGCGGGCACGTTGTCGCAACGCGCCCAGTCGATCGACCGGCTGGCACTCCCAACGGAGCGAAGGGCACCGGGGTAACGTGTGAAACCGATCGCGCGCAGTTTGTGGGAAGAGGACGTTCAACGCGGGATCCAGTCGCAATGGACGCTCCAGGTGATTTGTCCGGAAGCACCGGCCCTGTGCTCGATCCAATATTTGCGTTGAGGACGCGCGTTCTCATTGCCGCGGGCGCATCGGCCGAAGTGACGTTTACGACGTTCATGGCGGAAGACCGCGAGCGAGCGGTGCAAACCGCGGATCTTTACCATGATGCGTACAGCGCGCGCCGCGCACTCGATCTGTCGTGGGCGCATGCACAGGCGGAGCTCCGCGAGCTCGCCACGACACCGGCAGACGCAGCGCTTTACCAGGAGCTTGCGGGACACCTGCTCTTTGCCCACCCGGGGTTCAAGGGACTAGCAGCCAAGGGCAGCGACAGCACGTCTGGCCAGCCTGAGCTGTGGGGAATGGGAATTTCCGGCGACTGGCCGATTCTCCTTGCGACCCTCGAAACACCAGACGGATTACCGAGTGTTCGGCAGCTGCTGAAGGTTCATCACTACTGGCGGCTGAAGGGAATCTTTTGCGATCTCGTGATCCTCAACGAACATCCACCGACGTATCTGCAGGAGCTGACGGACGAGCTCCTGTCGATTGTGATGGCATCGAGCGAATCGGGACTTCTGGACAGACCGGGTGGCGTTTTCATCCGGCGCGCAGACGTACTAAATCCTGAAGAGATAAAGCTGCTTCACTCCATCGCTCGCATTCAGGTGGATTGCGATGGCCTTGGCCTGGGGAATTTCCTCGAGTTCCCCAACGTCGAAGACCGGTATTTCACGACCGGGCAAATCTCCGCTGTACATGCGGCTACGGAACAAGCGGCAATCGACTCGATTGCGCCTGCAACGGAAAGCAGAGTCAAGCAGAGCGCGGTGAATGAAACTGCTGTCACAACTGTCACAACTGCCTTTGATTCGACTGATCGAGAGCTCGCTCACTTCAACGGCACGGGTGGCTTCAACTCGAATCATGAGTACGAGATAAGACTGACCGGGGATAACCTGCCGCCAGCGCCGTGGGTGAACGTTATCGGCAACCGGGCCGGGGGATTTATCGTGAGCGAGGCGGGGACAGGAGTTACGTGGGCGGACAACAGCTACTTCTACCGTCTCACTCCGTGGCAAAACGATCCTGTTCGAGACCCGACGAGCGAATGCATCTACCTTCGCGACGATGACAGCGGAGAAGTATGGAGCCCTACGCCCGAACCGATTCGCGAGAAAACGCCGTATATCGTAAGGCACGGCGCCGGTTATTCCATATTCGATCACGCGCACGAAGACATTGTCACGCGACTCAGAATGGGGATGCCGGAAACGGATCCGGTAAAAATCCAGATTCTCTCGATAACCAATCGAAGCAACCGCTCGCGCAAGCTGACCGTGACGAGCTATGCGGAATGGGTGCTCGGGGTCGATCGCGAGAAGACTCAACCGTACGTGCGTACAGAGATGACGCCGGATGGCCAGACGATGCTTGCGCGCAATTATTTTGATCCTCAGTTCGCAAAACTGATTGCCTTCGCCGCGATGAGTGAGCCGCTGACGAGCTTCACCGCCGGTCGCCGCGAGTTCATCGGTCGCAACGGTGTTCTCGCCGCGCCAGCCGCGCTAAGGCGCGAACTTCTGAGCGGCGACGTTGGAGACACGATCGATCCGTGTTCTGCGTTGCAAACACGTATCGAGCTCGCTCCTGGCGAGACGCGAGAAATTACCTTCCTCCTCGGCGCAACTTCAGCGAGTGACGGCGTGAGTGCGCTCACGCAGCGCTATAGGACACCCGAAGCGGCGAGTGCCGCGCTCGATCACGCAGCTCGCGTATGGCGTGCGCGCCTTGGCACCATATCAGTAAAGACTCCCGAGCCCACGTTCGACCTGGTCGTGAATCAGTGGGCACTGTATCAGGCGTTGTCGTGCAGAATGTGGGCGCGCTCCGCGCTCTATCAGGCAAGTGGCGCGTACGGATTCAGGGACCAGCTCCAGGACGTCATGGCGTTCACGTATGCGGAGCCGCAGCTCGCACGCGATCATATCGTCCGGTGTGCCGCGCGACAGTTCGAAGAAGGCGACGTTCAGCACTGGTGGCATCCGCAAAGCGGCCGCGGAGTGCGCACGCGATTCTCCGACGATCTCGTGTGGCTTCCGTACGTCGTCAATCATTATCTAAGCCTCACCGGCGACAAGTCGCTGCTCGATACGACTGCGCCTTATCTCAAGATGCGGCTGCTGAATGCAGATGAGCAGGAGCTATACGACCTGCCGACCGTGTCGGACAAGATCGAAACTGTCTATGACCATTGCACTCGCGCGCTGAGAAAAGCGTGCACCACTGGTGAGCACGGGCTTCCGTTGATGGGCTCGGGAGACTGGAATGACGGCATGAACCGGGTAGGCGTTCACGGCAAGGGCGAAAGCGTGTGGCTTGCGTGGCTCCTCGTCGTCACGCTTCGCAAGTTCGCTGGGCATTCCGAGGCGAGGGGGGATAATGCCGCCGCGAATGAGTTCCGTGAGCAGGCAGACCGTTATCACTCAGCGATCGAAGATCATGCGTGGGATGGTGCATGGTATCGTCGCGCGTACTTCGACGATGGCAGTCCACTCGGGTCGAGCACCAGCGACGATTGCAAGATCGACGCGATTGCGCAGAGCTGGAGCGTCATATCGCGCGCTGGATTGCCCGAGCGGGCGCAGGTCGCGATGAAATCACTGAATGAGCATCTCGTGCGTGAGGATGCGAGACTCATCATGCTTCTTACGCCGCCGTTCAACAACTCGCCGCACGATCCCGGTTACATCCAGGGATATCTCCCGGGCGTCCGGGAAAATGGCGCGCAGTATACACATGCCGCATTGTGGTCCGTGCTGGCCACAGCTCTGCAAGGCGATGGCGACCGGGCCATGCATCTCTATCAGATGGTGAATCCGCTGACCCATGCACTGACGCCAGAGGCGGTATCGATCTACAAGGTCGAACCGTACGTTGTCGCGGCCGACATATACACGGCTGAGGGACACCTCGGCCGCGGGGGATGGACATGGTATACAGGCTCGGCGAGTTGGCTCTATCGCGTCGGGCTCGAAGCGATTCTCGGATTTACGAAGAGAGGAGAAACGCTGGAAATGGATCCATGCATCCCTTCAGCGTGGAAAGAATTCTCCATCGACTACCGTCACGGGGACAGCAAGTACGCGATCACAGTGAAGAATCCTTCGGGTGTTCAGCGCGGAGTCATCTCGACCACGCTCGATGGCGGGGCTGTAACCGGCCCGATACCGCTTGCCAATGACAGCTCCGAGCATCAGGTCATCGTGACGCTGGGGCTTCCGAATCAACCTCAGCGAGTGATGTAATCGCGGGACCATTGACGACTGAGCCATAAGCGTCGAACCGCGAGCCATGGCAGGGACAATCCCAGGTTCGCTCACCCGAATTCCAGTCGACGATGCAGTAGAGATGGGTACACACCGCCGAGCGTTCGTGAATGACGCCCTGATCGTCTCGATAGACGGCAATTTTCTTCATACCGCGGCGGACGACAGCACCCGTGCCCGGGGCGATATCGTCGTATGAGCTGACCTCGCTTCCTTTTGCCCAGTCCGCGTATTGTCCGGCAACGTTCAAATTCTCCTTGATAAACTCCCCCGTTGCGCGGAGTGTCACGCGAGATGGATCGTAGAGCTTGGACCACGGGTTTTTGCGGCCGAGTATGAGGTCAGTGAGCAGGACGCCGGCGATGGTGCCGTGTGTCATGCCGTTGCCGGAATCGCCGGTCGCGATGAAAATATGCTCGTCATCCCCGGGATTTTTTCCGATGAACGCCATGTGATCGACCGGCTCCATGACCTGCCCCGACCAGCGGAATTCAATGCTCTTCACCATCGGAAAACGTTCTCGAGTCCATTCCTCGAGGCGCTTGAAACGGTCTTCAGCGTCGTCTTCCTGACCCGTTTTATGATCTTCGCCGCCAACAATTAGGATTTCATCGGTGCGTTCAGGATCGAGCGCGGTATCCACTTCATGAAGACGGGCATAGTGATAGGGATCGGCAGTGTCCCAGTAAAGTCCGCGGGGTACTGAGCCGCGTGGAACGTGGGCACCGATGACAAACGTGCGATATGCTGCCTGCTTCGTGTGCAGGATGACCCAGTCGTTCACAGGCGTGTTAGTCGCAACGACGATATGATCCGCGAGGATGACGTGGCCGTCACTCGTTGTGACCTTTGCCGGCTCTCCGTCCTCGATCTTGTCTGCGTGAGTAAATGAAAAAAGCTGGCCACCGTCCCGGATAATCGCTCTGGCGAGGCCGTTCAAATACTTCAGCGGATGAAACTGGGCCTGTCGGGGAAACCGGAGCGCCGGGCCAGTGTCCCAGAAATCGATTGGAGCGCGCTCGAGAAGCTGCGTGTCGGTCAGTCCGGCTCGATGGGTGGCTTCGAGCTCCCGCTCGAGCTCCTCTTTCTTCGAGTCGCCACCAAGAAACAGATAACCGTCGAGGCGCTCGAAGTCGCAATCGATGTCCTCGAGCGAGGCAATCGACTCAATCCGCGTAATCGCCGCAGTGTGGCTTTCCGCAGCGATGCGAGAGCCCTCGAGGCCGTGAAGCTTTTCGATTTTATAGTAGCGATCGTCGAGTGCTGCACTAAGATGGGCTGTCGTTCGCCCCGTCTCACCTCCGCCAATCTGACCATCGTCGATCACGATGACTGCACGACCGGCGCGGGCAAGCTGATATGCCGTGGTCATGCCAGCTATGCCAGCACCTACAATGCAGACATTGGCGCGCATATCCTGGGTTACGCGCGGAAGTTCTGGCATATCAGTTGTATCCATCCAAACCGACGTGGTGTAACCGGAGTCGCTTCGCATTACGATATTTTTACAGTGAAGTGATTGCAGGATAAGGGGTTGGCTAGCAGCATGGCGCATAGCGTATGCCAATGCTACTGTAGCCAAAGGATGGTTTGGATTCGCGCACCACACATTGGCCGATGAGCAAGGAACAGAAGACCATGGATTCGAAGGTACTCGACGCAGCACGCGCAGCATTTCCTCCGGCCACCAACACTGTGACGCTCGGCGCGGTTGTCTACAAAGGAGACTGCGATCCTGAGCCGCTGGTGACGATTCCGATTGCGATGATGAACCGGCACGGTCTCATCGCTGGAGCGACCGGCACCGGAAAGACGCGAACTTTGCAGCTCATGGCCGAGCAGTTGTCGGCGGCAGGAGTTCCGGTATTCGTTGCAGACATCAAGGGCGACCTATCCGGACTCGGCGGTGCGGGCGAGTCGAGCGACAGAGTCACAACGCGTGCGAAGGAGACGGGATTTACCTGGAAAGCTTCCGCGTTTCCAGTCGAATTTCTAAGTCTCACCGGAGCCCATGGGGCGCAGCTTCGTGCAACCGTTTCGTCATTTGGGCCGCTGCTGCTCGCGCGGGTGCTGAACCTCAACGAAACACAGTCGAGCGTGCTCTCGCTCGTCTTCAAGTACTGCGACGACAAAGGCCTTCTTCTTCTCGATTTCGCGGATCTTCGATCTGTTCTCCAGTATCTGACCGGTGACGGAGCAGATGAGCTCACGAGTTATGGCGGAATGTCAAAAGCAACTGTAGGCGTTCTTCTGCGCGAGATGGTGGAGCTGGAGCAACAGGGAGCTGAAGCGTTTTTCGGGGAGCCGGAGTTCGACATTCACGACTTGCTGCAGGTGGACCGCGATGGTCGTGGACGCATCAGCGTTCTGGAGCTTGCCGACGTTCAGGACAAGCCTCAGCTCTTCAGCACGTTCATGCTGTGGATGCTCGCGACCATCTACCACGAGCTACCCGAAATCGGTGACGTAGACAAGCCGAAGCTCGCCTTCTTTTTCGACGAAGCCCACCTGCTCTTCGACAATGCGACGAAGGCTTTGCTCGCTGAGATCGAACAGGTCGTGAGGCTGGTGCGATCGAAGGGAATTGGTGTGTACTTCATAACTCAAAGCCCGAAGGACGTGCCGGAGAACGTACTTGGTCAGCTCGGACACCGAGTGCAACATGCCTTGCGCGCCTTCACGCCCAATGACGACAAGGCACTGCAGGCAGCAGCGCGCACATTTCCGAAAACGCCGTTCTACGACGTCGAAGAAACTCTGACAACGCTGGGGATCGGCGAAGCCTTCGTTACGGTTTTGACGCCGAAGGGGGTTCCAACGATGCCATTTGCTACGCGGTTGATTCCCCCGTCATCGATAATGGGACCGTTGCCGGCTATCGACCAGCAGGTTGCGGCGTCGGCGCAAGTCAGAAAATACGCGACGCCGATCGACCGTGAAAGCGCCCGTGAAAAGCTTGCTGCGAAGGCGGCTCCGGCCGCCGCATCGGGACAGGATGCGAGTGTTGCTCCAGCTTCTCCAGCTCAGCGTGCGGGGAAAGCGCCGCTGACGACATTTCAGGAGATATTGAAATCTCCGGTTACCCGCACCGTCGCGGGCGCACTGACGCGAGGGATAATGGGTGCCCTCCTCGGCTCCGGCAGCAGAAGGCGGAGCAGCTGGTGAGCTCCGCTATCTCTCGAGCAGCACCGCTCGTACCGGCGCAGCATCGAGAGACATGATCTTCAGCGGAAACGCAATGATGTCGTACTCGCCGGCGGGTGTGCGACGAAGATCGAGGTTCTCGATGATGAAGGTGTTCCCCGAGAAAAGCATCTTGTGGACAGCCAAGGATTGGCTGTCCCGCTGATCGACCGATGGAGCGTCGACACATAAAAGTTTGAGGCCGAGCCCGAGAAGTGAACGCGCGCAGCTTTCAGACAGCGTCGGCCAGTCGTTCGGGAATTCACCGCTCGCAATAGTACATCCGGTCTTCAAGATCAGCCGCTCTCGATTTTCCGATTTGAGGAGCGGCTCGAGAGTCTCAAACTGGATCTCGCCCTTTGCTTCGCTCAAGTCTACCAGGAGCGCCGGACCGTAGAATGCTTCTAGCGGAAGCTCGTGAGATCCTGGCCATCCATCGCGAACATGAAGGGGGGCGTCAGCGTGCGTACCGACATGCAGACTTGTGGTAATGCTCGAAAGGTTTACGGCGGACCCGTTGGACAGGGTCGTCTTCCAGCCGCATTCGAATCGCGTATCACCCGGCCAGGGAGGTGTGCCGGGTGATAGGGTGATGCTGATGTCGCGGAGCCTTGGGGTCATGCTGTTGCGCTCATGAGGCGAGCTTCGTTGCAGCCTCGACGACCTTCTGGACTGTCAGTCCGAAGTGCTGAAAAAGCTCGGGTGCCGGGGCTGATGCTCCGAAGTGGTCGAGGCCCAGAATCACCCCATTGTCGCCAACCCATTTATACCACGACATCGGGTGTGCAGCTTCAATCGCTACACGTTTAACGCCCGGTGTCAGGACACTGTCGCGATACTCCTGCGTCTGAGCCGCGAATAGCTCCATACTCGGCACACTTACCGTGCGAGTCCTTATCCCTGCTGCCTCCAGCTTCTGCTGAGCCCCAACGATCAAGCCCACCTCAGATCCGGAGGACATCAATACCACCTGAGGAGCACCGCCCGGGGAATCGGCGAGCACATAAGCACCGTTCGCGACCCCGACAGCAGCGCCGTATTTCGATCTATCTATGAAGTCGAGCTTCTGTCTCGTCAGGACCAGAGCGACCGGGCCTTGATGCTTCAGTGCAACTCTCCACGCCTCGGCCGTCTCAGATGCATCGGCCGGCCGAATCAACGTCATGAATGGGATTGCGCGAAGGGTGCTCAATTGTTCGATGGGCTGATGCGTCGGTCCATCTTCGCCAAGGCCGATGGAATCGTGCGTGTACACATAGATGACGTGCCGCTTCATGATGCATGCAAGTCGGACTGCCGGCCGCATGTAATCAGAGAAGATCAGGAATGTCGCGCCATACGGAATAACTCCACCGTGAGCTGACATTCCATTCATGACCGCGCCCATGCCATGCTCTCGAATACCGAAATGGTAGTTACGGCCCGAGTAGTCCTCCGAGCTGATACTGGGGGCGCCCTTCACTATGGTATTTGTGGAGGTTGCGAGATCGGCCGAGCCTCCGATGAGCTCGGGGACTTTGGGAGCGATCGCGTTGATGACGATGCCCGAAGCGGCCCTGCTCGCAACGCTGCCGTTTTCGACCGTGAACGTTGGAATCAGGTCTTCCCACCCATCGAGCATCCGGCCATGCAGTCTGCGATCGAGCTCGGCTTCATCGGCGGCGTGAGCAGCCTTATATGCAGCGTATTTTTTTTGCCATTCGGCTTCGAGCGTCGCCCCACGATCAGTCATCTTGCGCCAGTTAGCGAGCGCTTCCGTCGCGACGAAAAACGGCTCCTGAGATGGATAACCAAGTGCTTCCTTCGTGAGCTTGATCTCATCGACTCCGAGCGGTGATCCATGCGCTTCGGGCGTATCGTGCTTGTGCGGGCTGCCGAATCCGATGTGAGATCTGACGATAATCAGCGACGGCTTGTACAACACTTCCTTGGCTGCGACGATCGCAGCGTCTATCTCATCGAGATCATTTGCATCTTCGACGCGCTGCACGTGCCAGCCATATGCCTCGAACCGCTTGGCCGTGTCATCGTTGAAAGTGAGGTCTGTGTTGCCCTCAATGGTGATGTGATTGTCATCGTAAAATCCGATGAGCTTCCCAAGCTTGAGATGTCCCGCGTATGACGACACCTCGTGCGAGATACCTTCCATCATGTCGCCGTCGCTGGCGATGAAATACGTATGGTGATCGATGATTACGTCCGCGCCGCGATTGAACGATGCGCCCAAGTGAGCTTCGCCGATCGCCATTCCGACTGAGTTGCCGATGCCCTGTCCGAGCGGGCCCGTGGTCGTTTCCACTCCCGGCGTGTAGTCGTACTCCGGATGGCCGGGCGTCTTGCTCTCCCACTGCCGAAACTGCTTGATATCGTCAAGAGAAAGGTCGTAACCGGTCAGATACAGGACGCTATAAAGCAGCATCGATGCATGCCCCGCCGAGAGGATGAACCTGTCGCGGTTCATCCAGTGCGGGTTTTTCGGATTGTATCGCAGGTGCCGCGTGAACAGCACATACGCGAGCGGTGCGAGTGCCATCGGGGTGCCGGGATGGCCTGAATCGGCTTTTTGAACGGCATCCATTGCGAGGACGCGGATTGCATTGATGGACAGCTGGTCGAGCGCGGAATCTGACGAAGTTGACATTTGGAGAAAGTTAGAGTCTATCAGGCGTTGGGGCCGGGGATTTCCATCGGCAGGCGAATATTCGGAAGTAGCGCGTCGATCTCGAACCGTCGCGGCTCGAGCCATTCGGGAAGTTTGAGCGACTGTCCGAGCTTGTCGATGGGCTCGTCAATCGCAAAACCGGGCGAGTCGGTTGCGATCTCGAATAGAACACCGCCAGGCTCACGGAAATAGATCGAGCGGAAATAGTCGCGGTTCATCAATGGGCTCACGTTGAAACCTCTTGCCACGAGATTGTTTCTCGATTCGAGCTGCTCGGCATCGTCCGATGCGCGAAATGCGACGTGATGGACAGTACCGGCGCCCAGGACGCCGGGCCACAGTCCCGGGACACAGCGCAGGTCGACAACCGAGCCCAGTCCGCGACCTTTCGCGGCGTAGCGAAAGGTGCTTGCCTGTTCGAGAACGGGCTCGAAGCCAAGTGATTCGATGAGGAGTTTTCCGGTGAGGTCAGAGCTTTTCTGCCATAGCGTCACCGAGTACAGGCCGCGAATCGAGTGCTCAGCCGGTATAGCGAGAGTTGACCAGGTTGCGCCGGCGTCCGCACCGGGATGGGCAACGAGCTCTACGAGCAGTCCGTCGGGATCCCGAAACGCGATAACGCGCTCCTCGTCGAAACGAGTTTTAGGATGCTCGAAATCGACGTTATGCTTTATGAATCGCTCGATCCAGAATCCCACCGAGCCTGGAAGAATCGCAAAAGACGTTACGCCAACCTGGCCGTCGCCTTGTCGACCTCGACGAGACGCTGGCCACGGAAAGAAGGTGAGGATCGATCCTGGGTTTCCCGCCCCATCACCGAAATAGAAATGGTATGTAGTGGGATCGTCGAAGTTCACTGTACGCTTCACGAACCGCAGGCCGAGCACGCCCGCGTAGAAGTCGAGATTCTTTTGCGGATCGCTTGCGATTGCGGTGACGTGGTGAATCCCTTTCGAGACAAGTGTCACCTAACGGCTTCCGGAAGCGGTCCTTCAAAAACGAATTCTTCTGTGCTCTTTCTGCCGCTAGGAGTTTCGCGGATGCGATCCTTTTCGCCCAGCAGTGATCGATCGCCGTATTTGCCGATCGCAATTGCGGCCATCACTTCTTACTTGTCCCGCGCAACACGAAGTGCTTCATGAACTTTGTCCGCGTTGAAGCCGGCCATTGCATGCGCGTAGAGCCCGAGCCGGCGCGCCTCGAACTGAGAATTGTTTCACTATCGAGTGGTTCTGGAGAAAACGCGCGAGGTGACCATCGGTCAAGGAACTGTGGGTCGACGGATGCTTCTGCTTCGCGGCCATTCAGAACGAGCGGAACCGTCAGATTTCCGGACACGAGAAAGCCAATTATCGTCAGTCTTTGCCTTTCTCGGTGTTTGGAGTCGCTCTGGGCTCGCCGCCGTCTCCGCCATAGCCACTTTTATGCTCCGTAGACCGGGTCTTGTTGGGGTCGACCGGATTGGGCGTGCCTGAATGCGTCTCGCCAGAACGTTTCGTGGCGTCCTGGCCAGTCTTATCCATCTGTTCCTCAGAGTCGCTGCTCGCCATAATTATGCTCCGTTAAGAATGAATGATCACAGGGCAATGCATATGCCGAGAAGCAAGGAAAGCGTTTGAGCGACAAAACGCCTGCAGCGGGCAGTTCACGTTTTCGGAGTCTGAGCGATCCAGAAACTCTGGCGAAGTTTGCCCAGAACCTGGGTGAAGGCATTTACATAACCAATGAGTCCGGCGAAATCCTCGATGCCAATCCGGCATTTCTGAAGATCTTCGGAGTCGAGACGCTCGCCGAGCTCAAGAACTATCGCGTGAGCGATTTCGTTGACTGGGAAGCGCGGAAAAACGAGGTCGCGTTATTGGAGCGCGAAGGATCACTTCGTGACCGCGAGCTGCAGATCACGCGTCCGGACGGAGTTGTCAGAACAGTTCTCGACACCTGGTACATCAACAAGAATCCCGACGACCCCGAGCCGATATTTCACGGCATCCTGGTGGACATCACGAGCCGGAAAGCGCTTGAAAACCAGCTCCTTGAACAGAGCATTCGTGATCCGCTCACAGGATGCTATAATCGGCGCCACCTGTCTGCGCTGTACGCTTCTCGCACCAACCCAGATGCGATGTGGGGCTGCATTTACGTAGACATCGATCACTTCAAGCAATACAACGACATTCACGGTCACGCGGCTGGAGATAACGTGCTCGTCAGAATGAGTCGCTTCCTGATGAGACACGTGAGAGCTGAGGAAGGCGTCGTGAGAATGGGTGGCGACGAGTTTCTTGTAACTCTGTTCGAGACGGGACTGAAGGCCACCGAAGCGATCGCGCGGCGGCTCGAGGCAGCGGGACAGGAGCGTGGCCCGGTTTCATTTTCTCTTGGGTGGGCCGCACGAGAGGGAACCGAGACGCTCGAAGAGACAGTGAACCGTGCCGATCGCGAGCTTATTCAAGTTCGGGTAATGAGTCGCCCGGGCAGCTACACGAGACGGACGCCGCCGGAGTTGCAAGCAGAGTCCGCTTAAGCGCAAAAAAGTCCGGTGTGCAAGGCCGAGGGAGGCGCGCGTCTTACGGGTAGTCAAACCCGAGAGAATAATGCGCACCACAATCGCAATACTATGTAGTCTGCTGATGCCTTCAGTCGTATTCGGCCAAGGCCTCATTCTTCCGCACCCGTGCCAGCCGATAGTCTGCCTTGCCAACAACCCATGCCCGCCGTGCAGACCTTGGGGGCCGACAGTAATACGACAGTCGAGCGACGTCACCGCAGATCTCACCGACCGGGTTCTCCATTACGAAGTAACAGAGACGTTCGTCAACCGCGGCAGAGGAATCGGAGAAGCCGATTACATGTTTCCGTTACCGAAGGGCGCCGCATTCCAGGATCTCAAGCTCTCGATAAATGGCGAGATGGTTTCGGGTGAGATGATATCGGCAGACAAGGCGCGCGCCATCTATGAACAGATTGTGAGACAGCAGCGTGACCCTGCGCTCGTCGAGTGGATGGGCTACGGGATGCTTCGCGCCAGAATTTTCCCGATCGCGCCAGGCGAAGTGAAAAAAGTCGTCATTCGATTCCAGATGGTGGCAGAGCGTGAGGGCGACGCGCTGCGAATCGATTACGCCAAGGGAAAGTCACCTGACATGGCCGTGACTCGCCTCGCCGATGACCGTGAGGAACCCGGAAGCAGCTCGTTCACACTGACACTTCCATCCGACCCGATCTACGGAACGCCGTACTCTCCGACGCATGCGTTGACAACGGTGCGTCGGGGCGCGCGGCGCGAAGTCAGGGTGAATGGAAGTTCGAGCGCGATCACGCTCCTGGTGCCGGTGAGAAAAAATTCAGAGCCCGCAATCTCGGTTCTGACCTATGCACCCCAGAACGAAGACGGCTTCGCACTCGTCACTCTCTCGCCTCCCGCCGTCGCACCTCGTGTCACTCCGCGGGACGTGACGCTCGTGCTCGACGTGTCAGGCTCGATGTCGGGCGAGAAAATCGAACAGGCGCGCGCGGCTGGGAAGCAACTGCTCCAGACACTGAATTCTACTGACCGCTTTCGGCTGATTGACTTCTCCACCGATGTCCACACGTTCCGCGACGGATTCGTACCCGCTACGCGACAGAATATTGCCGATGGCTCACGATACCTCGAAACTCTGGATGCTTCCGGATCGACGAACATTTCCGGCGCACTCGATGACGCTCTCAGAGGCGCACCAACCCCTGGTCGTCTCGGACTTGTGCTGTTCGTAACTGACGGCGAGCCCACAATCGGCGAGCGGGATCCCGAAGCAATTGCATCTCGCGTCGATCGGTTGAGAGGAGACCGCAGGATTTTCTCGTTCGGCGTTGGAGCCGACCTGAATGCCGCGCTGGTCGAGAGGCTCGCTGTCGAAGGACGTGGCACAGCGCAGTTCATTCGGCCAAACGAGTCCGTCGAGCGAGCGGTATCGCTCGTTGCCAGCAGGCTTGCAAACCCAGTCGTCACCGACGTTCGGGTCTTTGCCGACGGCGTCCGCCTCGCAAAAAAACTTCCATCCGAAGCCGCCGATATCTTCGCTGGCCAAGACTACATTCTTCTCGCCAGATACTCCGGAAGCGGCCCAGCGATTGTTCGCTTCGAGGGCCGAACAGCGAACGGGCCGGTCTCATGGTCTACCCGCGTGGCATTTCCATCTTCTTCGCGCGAGAATTCTTTTGTCGCTCGACTGTGGGCAACGCAGCGCATCGGCTACCTCAGCGCAGAGAGGCGCAAGAATGGACCTTCTCACGAGATCGACGACGAGATTCGCCAGCTCGGCGAACGCTATGCGATTCCCACCGAATTCACGTCATACCTGGTGACCGAACCTGGAGTACTGAATCAGCAGGTTCTCCGCGGCCGTGTGAGCGGCGTGATGACTAGCTCTGCAACCGGCTCGCCTGGCGCACCGTCACCGAGCGCAAAGGCATTTGAATCTGCGCGTGCGGCATCGCTGCAGCGGGGCGTGACCAATCTTGCCGTAGCCGATGAATCTGATCTCAAGAAAAACGATGTCGTTACGCGCAGAGTCGGCGCGCGACTCTTCAGTCTCCACGATGGCATCTGGACAGACGCTGCTCACTCAGCCTCTGGGCGAACCCTCAAGATCAAGCCTTTCTCGGACGCTTACTTCAAGCTGATCGACGCAATTCCCGAGCTGCGCGAAGTATTCGCACTCGGCGATAAAGTCACTGTCACAACACGTGGCCTGACCATCGAAGTAACTGAGAGCGGGGAAGCGACGCTCGGTGCATCGGAGCTCAAAGCCATTCAACACAGCTGGTAACAGATTGAGCGACGTCGAGCGGCTGTTTCGCACCTATAACTCACAACTGGTGAGGTACCTGACTCGCCGGCTCGGCGACCGCGACTGGGCGGAAGAAGTCGCGCAGGAGACTTTTGTGAGAGCATTGCGGCAGGAGACTATCACGAATGAAAGAGCGTGGCTTTTTGCTGTTGCAACGAATCTTGTACGAGATGAGGCGCGGAAAGATGCTCGGCGTCGCCGGCATCTTTCGCTTCTTGCAGAGGAAGAGCGCAACACCGTGGTCGAGCCCGAGACCAACACCCTCGAAGGCGCCCAGGAAACTGCTCTCGCGAGAAAAGCGATCGATGCGCTGGCGGAGCGCGACCGGCTTGCTCTTCTGATGCGTGAAGAGGGCCTCGGCTACTCGGAGATAGCGGAGGCGCTCGAGCTTTCGCCCGGGTCTGTTGGAACCACTTTGTCGCGTGCGAGAAAAAGACTTGTCGAGAGCTACGAAGAATTACAGCGGGATAGGGATGAGAGGGAAAAGAATGCAGCATCCTGACGAAGGAACGATTCACACATGGCTCGATGGCGAGCTGTCGGCGGAAGATGCCGCGGCCTTCGAAGCCCACACTGTCAATTGTGCGCAGTGTGCCGCGGCAATTGCCGAGGCGCGCGGACTGATTGCGGGCTCATCACGCATTGTGAGCGCTCTCGATTCAGTACCAGCGGGAGTGATTCCGATGACCAGGCCAAGTCGTCGCGCATGGTATACGACGACACAGGCTCGCGCGGCAGCCGCACTAATGGTCGTTGCGGGAACTTCTCTCGTGGTTACACGAAGCGGCGCGCGTGACAGCGACAAGGTCATGCCTGTCAACGCTCAGAGCGCGTCGATCACAAGCCCGATGATAACCGAACATGTTGCATCCCCGATTCCGGAATCCACTCCCGTGAGGCGGCCTGCCGCGGCCCCGGCTTTGTCAGCGAAAAAGGGGGTTGCGTCCTCTCCCCGGATCCCTGAATCAGTGCGACGTGCTGATGTGCCATTATCCGATGTGGCGCCCAGTTCAGCCGCTCAAAAAAACCGGACTATGATGCAGACTCCCGCATTGAGCGGCAAAGTCGCAGGAGTAGCCGTCGCTACCGGAGCTGCCGTTAAAACCGCGGATAGAAACGAAAACAGCGAAAGTGGTGGATCACTTAAAGTCGTGCGGTCAGATAGCTCGAGCGGCAGGAGGCAGACAGTGTTCGAGACGCGGTTTGGTGTTCGCGTCAGCCTGACAGAACTCGATCCACCCGGTTTTCAGGCTGCAGCTCGCCCGTCTGCATCAGCGAGGGCGCTAGCGGTTCCCCAACGGCCCGCCATGATCTCCATACCGCCGACGGTTACGAATGAATCTGCGCTCAGCGACATGAAGGCGTCGATCGCGAACAGCATTATCTGGTCTGACCCTGCGACGGGCCGCAGCTACATCCTCGTGGGCCCACTTTCCACGGTTCAACTGGAAGCGTTGAAGCCGCTTGTCGTGAGGACTACTCGGTAGTCACGATTTCGGATCCAGGATGCGCTTGATCTCGGCCCGCGCATCGAGAATGTGCAGCCGCGTTGTCCGATCCGACGCGCGGCTCAGTGCGCTCTGCAACGACGCGTCGATATCGACCAACTCGCCGCGCATGACTGCCCGAACGTCTGAATTCGAGGTGCTTGTCCGCGGCGGCCGGCCACCACCGATCACGATGACAGTCGCAGGCGACGAGTTGAGCTTTCCATCCGCCAGCGCGAGATAAGCACGCTGCAAGGAGCGACGAAACGGATCGATAGTCACTCGATTAGCGGTCAATTCACTCCAGACCGCATGACGCACGTCGAGGAGCATCTCGCCCAGCGTGTAGGAGCCCTCACCGCCTTTAGAGAGAACCTGATATTCCACAAGACGATTAAGCCTGTCTGTATCCAGCAGATCCGTGAGCACGCGCGACTCTGCAGCGCTGAGTCTTCGGAGTGTACCCTCTGGCTCGATGCGATCGAGCACACCGGTATCGATGAAATAGCGTGGTGTCTGAAACGCATTTGCCGCAATGAACGCGACTGCCGCGCGCTGTCGCGCCGCGGGAAGGGGAGTAAAACGGGGACCAGGTTGATCGCCGTACTTCTCCTGCGCCGACGATCCTCCGACGATTGCGACGACATGCCCCATTTCGAGCGCCCATTGATCGAGCAATCGATCATAGAGCTCGGCCAGTTGTGCGTTGTCTTCTCCAGACCTTTGCGTAGCGGCGAGAAGAAACGGAATCGTTCGGCGGATGTTGCGCAGGCCAAGGCCCGTTGCCTTTACTGCATCCGCATCACCGACGGCTTCGGTTTCATCGCCGGAATCTGCATCGTGATTTCCCGATACCGAGTACCTGAGCCACGGTACACTGTTTTGTCGTTCGGCCAGGATGTTCAAGGCGGTACGCTCCCCGTCCGGAGTGCGTGCGCGGAGCGGAGCGTATCCCCATCTCGTTGCAAAGATGTCGTATGGACCGATGCGCGGAATCAAGAACTCAACGGGTATGTGATCTTCGGGCTGCGCAACGTAGTTGAAGCGTGCGTAGTCCATCAACGTCGGTGTATGCCCCATCCGCTGAAGCCACGAGATGCTGCGAAGACTGTCTACAGGATATGTCGAGCTCGCCTTCATGTTGTGTTGGAAGCCGAGTGTGTGACCGACTTCGTGGGCGACGACGTATTCGAGAAGACGTCCCATCAAGGAATCCGGGAGGGGAAGTCTCTGCGCGCGGGGGTCGAGCGGTGCAGCCTGCGTGAAGTACCAGTCGCGGGCGAGGTTGAGGACGTTGTGAAAAAGGCGAATTGAGCCGTTGAGAATCTCGCCTGTGCGTGGATCGTGAACGTGCGGCCCCTCGGCGTTCTCGGTGGTGGAGGGCAACCATCGAATAACAGTGTACCGTATGTCATCAGGTGACCAGTCGGGATCGACTGATCTGGCAGGAGCGTCACGGGCAATTATCGCCCTCCGGAAACCCGCTGCGGCAAATGCCGGCTGCCAATCTTCGACTCCTTTCTTGATCCACGGAATCCACTGTTTTGGTGTGGCTGGATCCACGTAGTACACAATGGGCCTCACCGGAACCGACAATGCGGAATCGGGAAATTTCTTCTCGAGTCGCCAGCGCGTTATGTATGCACGTGTAACTGATCGCTGTTCCGCACTGCCGAAATCGGTCTGCCGAACCTCGTTGAAGCTGAGCCGCTTGTCAGCGAGGCGTGGCATCATCGGCCGTAAAGGGAGCCGAATCATGCTCCAGTGTGCAAGAACACTTTGCGCCGGAATCGGACCTATTCCACGCTGTGAGTCCGGAGCGCTTTCCGGTGTAAATGTCTGTGTCGCTTCTACTTCCACGTTGTCTGGAAACGAAGAAACGTTTTCGACGAACGACCGTTTCTCGTCGAACGACCCTCGTGCTCCGACGAACTCAGGGACGTTGGTCGTATAGAGCGAGGTCACGTCGATAACCGCGGAGCTGTCGGGCCCATAGGCTTCGACTTTGAATGCCGCGACGATGGGTGGATATGTCGCCTCGGAGACCGCCTGATAAACCGGTAAGGTCGAGTCGGCGGTAATCTCGAAGGTGAGACTTCGAAGCAGGACGCGATTTCCCTCGCGCTCCCAGCGAAGAACTCGTTCAGTGAATTCGTCGCCGCCAAAACTGTTGCCGCCGGATGCGCGCGCAAAGCGCCCGACCAGAAGCATTTCCTTGTTCAGCTCCCGCTTTGGAATCTCGAAGAGAAGTGTATCCCCAAGGCGGTGTGTCTTGAACATGCCGTCGCGCGTGCGGGCGGCGCTCGTGACGATTTTGCTGTACGGCTTGAGTCCCGCCGCCGTGTTTGCCCGGTCGACGCTATCGGCGCGTAGCTGCGCCGGCGACCGGGGAGCAATCGCGGGCGCTTCGCGATGGAATACAAAACAGCCCTGCGAGCCAGCCAGCAAAACGGTTGCGACCAGCGAACGGCGAATCAGTCTCAGAAAAAACTCGCGGAAGTCTACCTGGGAGATTCGTCCCCGCCGACTCCGGCGACGGCCATTCCCATCGTGTGATACCCCTTGTCCACATAAATAGTCGTTCCCGTTATCCCGCTTGCAAGTGAACTCGAGAGAAACGCTGCAGTGGAGCCGACCTCCTCTGTCGTCAGGGGATCGGTGAGAGGCGAGTTAGCAGCGCAGTAGGTGACCATTTTGTCGATGATGCCGATGGCGCTTGCCGCCCGGGAAGCGAATGGTCCCGCAGAAATCGTGTTGACGCGAATTCCATATTTCCGCCCCGCTTCGAACGCGAGTGTGCGCGTGTCGCTCTCAAGTGCAGCCTTGGCTGAGGACATGCCTCCGCCATAACCGGGTATGACCCTCTCGCCCGCCATGTAGGTAAGCGAAAGGAACGATCCACCCGGCCGCATGAGCGGACCCAGCCGGCTGACCAGTCCAACCATCGAATACGCGCTGACGCCAATGGCACTGAGATATCCGTTTCGCGACGTCTCGAGCAGGGGTTTTTTAACCTCAGGTGCATTTGCGAGCGAGTGAATCACGATGTCCAAAGGTTGATCCTGAAAATCCTGGCGGATTCGCTCGGTCATGCCGGCGATCGAAAAGTCTCCGGCTTCTCTGTACCGTTTGCTGCTCTTGATGTCCTCTGGAGCATCTGCCAGAGTGTCGTATGCAGCGTCGAGCGGGTAGATATGCTCGAACTGAAGAAGCTCATTGCTGGACAGGCGGCGCGACTCGTCCATTTTCCCGCGCTCGAGCAGATTCATGAAAATGTTGAGAGCGGGCGGCCACGTTGCGACGGAAACAGATGCCCCCGCCTCAGCCAGCGCCTTCGCGATCGCGAAACCAAAGCCCCCGTCATCGGCCACTCCGGCCACCAGCGCACGCCGCCCTGAAAGGTCGATATTCAGCATTGTGGGGATATGTCCCAATCCCATAGTCGAGGCAAGGGGACAGCGGGACGTTATTTGCTATAGAGGCGAGACAGCCCGAATCACCATAATGGAGAGTTACGTGCTCAAGAAAGCCTTCCTCGCGCTAGTGTTCTCTGTAACACTGGGCGTTACGGCGCAGGGCCAGACAACCGATACCCTTTACACTCCCCGACCCCTGTTGAAGGGCGCCGATGCCTTGCTGGTGCTCGGATTTGTCGGCGCCGCATTCGCGGTGTCGCCCGCAGATAAGTACTTCACCCAGAAGCTTCAGGATCCTGCCCGGCAATCCAACCATGCCCTCAATAGGGGAGCAACGTTTTTCCGTTTGATCGGTGATCCCGGCAGTCTCGTGGTTGGTGGACTCACGTACGGATTCGGTCGCGTCAAGGGAAGCAGGCGAGCGGAAGACATCGGACTCCACTCTGTCGAGGCGATTCTGCTTAGCGGTGCAATAACAGGTGTGACCAAGGTCGTTGCAGGGCGAGCGAGGCCCTATAAGGACACCGCGAATTCACGAAACTTCGGATTGTTTCGCGGCTTTCGAAACGGTGACTACGACTCGTTTCCCTCGGGACATACGACTTCAGCATTCGCTTTTGCGACAATTGTCTCTGCCGAAACGAGTCACTGGTGGCCAAATTCGCGATGGGTAATCGGTCCAATTTTTTACGGCGGAGCCGCTCTGACAGGAGTTTCCAGGATCTATAACCAGTTCCACTGGGCCAGCGACGTGGTTGCTGGCGCCGCGATCGGAACCATCACCGGAGTCAAAGTCTATCGGTACACGCATTCCCATCCCAACAACAGAGTTGACAAGTACTTTCTGAGGGCTGGTGTTCAGATGTCACCAGGGTCAGGATGGGTGCCATTGTTGTCGGTCGGTCATCGGCAATAGGTGCAATCGAACGGCATTTTCATGATTGCCGAGCTCGGAGGCGAGGCTGGTGATCGCATTCGGGAGATAAACGAGAAATACGACCCGCGTCTTGCCCGATACAAAGCACCTCACCTGACGATCACCGGATCGTCAGGTGTCGGACCACTCCCGGCATCGGCAACGACGGCTGAACTTCTGGCCGCGCTTGGTCCGATTGCGGCAGATACTCCAAAGCTCGTGCTTCGCTTTGGGCCCCCGATGCGGTTCATGCAGACGGAGATCGTTGTACTCCCGCTCGATCCGAATGGGCCATTAAGAGTATTTCACGACCGAGTGGCGAGCTCGGGCCTGCCATTTCAGCGGGCGAGATTCACCTTCAGCCCGCACTGCACGCTCAGTCTGTACCCCACGCTCAGCCGCGAGACTGCACGCGAGCTACTCGCAATTCGGGTTACAATGCCAGTCGTGATCGACCGCGTAACACTTTACCAGACGCTCGATCCACAGCCTTCCAGGAAGCTGCTGGAACTCCCACTTTCTGGATTGCCTGAACAAACACCGGCGTCAGGCGTCTAATATCGTATGAATAAGACCATTCGCCGGAGCGCCTTCACGCTTGCGCTAGCTGTGTCGAGCGCTGCGAGCGCACAGGCCCCGATGATGAGCCCGGCCGACATGAAGGCGATGTCCGCACACATGGAAATGACGAACCTTCTGGCTGCCAACGCCGCCGATTCCATTCGTGCAGCGAAACTTGTGCGTGAGCTCCGAACCTCAATTGCCAAGTACAAGGATGTCGATGTCGCAGTTGCCGATGGATTCAAGGAATTCGCGCCGCAAATCAAGAATCAGCACGTCTATCACTTCACTAACTATCGCTGGGCTTTCGAGAATGCGTTCAGGTTTGACGCAGCGAAGCCAACCTCACTTCTATATAAGAAGGATGTGGCGGGAAAATTTGTGCTCGTTGGCGCGATGTATACCGCACCAAAGCGTTATACGGAGAGCCAGTTGAACGACCGGGTTCCTCTCAGCGTGGCGCAATGGCATAAGCATGTGAACTGGTGCATGCCGCCGAAAGGCGATGCGGCTGCATGGCAAACAAAGAAAAACGGCAGACCTGTGTTCGGTCCATTAGGCGTATCGGCCGAAGAGGAATGCACCGCGGCTGGCGGAAAATTCCAGCCTGAAGTGTTTGGGTGGATGGTTCATGCCAATGTTTTCGCGAGCGACGATCCGAAAGTCATCTGGCATGATGATCACGGGATGTCAGCCGATGAGATGATGGATCACGCTCACAACTGACTCAAGGCTTCCAGAAGGGATCGAGATTGTCGCCGAGGCCGGTGGTGACTTGCACGCGGGTTCTCTTGTCGATCGAGATGACGAAAATATTCTGGCGAAAGCTCCCGGCGAGTATGCCGGTGAACGCGATGCGAGTCCCATCGGGAGACCAGTTGCCAAAGCCGCCAACCATCGAGGGGGGAGTGATGCGTACCGGACGACCTCCGCGCGGGTCGATCATCCATATGCCGATATTGGCACCGACGTTCGACGTGTAGGCAATCAGCTTCCCATCTGGGGACCATTGCGGCTCGGCATCCCCATTGGGTTGCGGAGTCGAGGTCAGCTGCTTGAGGCCGGTGCCGTCGACATTGATGGTAAAAACCGAGATACCGAGCCCGGCCCCTGGATTTCCTCCGGTCATTGCGAGCCGGGACCCATCTGGCGACCAACTCGCGAAATCTTCGGAAATGTCAGGGGTGTTCGTGACGTTGCGAAGGCCGGTACCATCGCGATTGACGACGTAAATATCTTCCGGAAGAGCCTCGGAGGTCGAAAACGCAAATGCGAGTTTGCTACCGTCCTTTGACCACCACGGACCATCGAGAAGTTCGCCAACCACGGGAGTAGGACTGGCCGCAACCGGGTTGGAACCGTCAGCATTCGACACCACCAGTCGACCATCGACTACAAGCGCACGATGCAACCAGTCCGGCGCCCAGGTAACGAGGCCCGGTGCGATCAACACGTCGTTCGTTCCATCGGCGTTGATCACGTGCGACGAGAATGACGCACTGTCGGGAGGGAACCGAATGAATGCTACGCGGGTTGCGTCCGGCGACCAGATATCGAACTCCTCATGCGCAGGAGTGCTCGTGACTCGATGGAGGCCATCAGGCGCAACAATGTAAACGTCGAGAACGCCGTTGTTGCGCGAGCTCGTGAATCCGATCGTTCCGTCCGCATACACGTCAGGCGTCACTGACACCGTCGTCGCGACAACGCTGACTCGCACGCTTGCAGATTTTCCACCGGACTTCCCGGTGATATCCGCGACCCCCAGTCCGCGCGCAGTCACGAGTCCCTCCTCGACGGTCACTACAGCGGTATTTGACGACGACCAGAGTATGGCTGCGCTAAGAAGCTCGGCGCCTGATGTTGTGTGGACAGTTCCCGTCAGCTGATAAGTCTCCATGACCAGAAGCGGAGCTGGAGGAGTCAGCACTTCTACCGACGAGACTACATCGGCTGGGGTGGTCGGCTGCGAAACGCTATCACCACCGCATGAAAGAATCAAAGGGAGGCTCGCGATCGCGAACGCGCGGCTGGCTACAGCGTTGAAGGTGCGTCTCATTGGCTTTGTCCGAAACACGGGCTGGAGGTTGTAATATGGCAGCGGGTCACAGCGGCGCAAGAAATTCACTCGGCGGCCGATTGCAGCAGCAAGTATTTTCCGCGCATGAGATCAGTACTGATTCGCAGCATTTTTCTAGGCACTGTCGTTTCGGTCGGCGCCGGCTGTGTCGCAGCGACACCGAGAGGCAGCCGCGGAATTGTGGCTGGCAACGTGACTTCGCGCTCGATCACACCCGCAGCCGGAGAAAATCATCTTCGGAATATTCGACAGATCACATTCGGCGGAGAGAACGCTGAAGCGTATTTCAGCAACGATGGCAAATGGCTGACGCTCCAGACCACTCGCAACGGCCATCCATGCGACCAGCAATACGTCATGCGCATAGATGGTACAGGGGCGCGGCGAATCTCGGACGGCCGTGGCAAAACGACGTGCGGATGGTTCTTTCCGGGCGATAAGCGCCTGTTCTTCGCTTCCACGAGTGCTCATGACTCCATCTGCCCACCACGCCCTGATCCATCGAAGGGTTACGTGTGGGCGCTCGACCGCTATGACATATATACGGTTAATAACGACGGCACCAACCTGCAGCGCCTGACTCACAACGACGTCTACACTGCCGAAGGCGTCCTTTCGCCAGATGGGAAAAAGATCGTGTTTACGTCGCTCAAGGACGGTGATCTCGAGATCTACACCATGAATGCTGACGGCACGGATGTTCGCCGGCTCACGAATACTCCAGGCTACGACGGCGGCGCCTGGTGGTCACCTGATGGAAAACAGATCGTGTATCGCGCGAATCATCCGACCGATGCGGCCGAGCTGAAGCAGTATCGCGATCTGCTCGCGCAGAGCCTTGTGCGGCCCGCCAAGGTCGAGCTTTACATCATGAACGCGGACGGATCGAACCAAAGGCAGATCACGCATCTTGGAGGCGCTAACTTCGGGCCGTCGTGGACGCCCGACGGCAAGCGGATAGTCTTCGCGTCCAACTACAAAAATCCAAAAAGCGGCAATTTCGACGTCTACCTGATAGACCCGAATGGCGAACATCTGGAGCAAGTGACGTTCGACGACACGTTCGACGGATTCCCAATGTTCAGTCCTGACGGGAAAAAACTCGTCTGGGCATCGAACAGGCACTCATCCGATCCGCACGAAACGAACGTCTTCATCGCAGACTGGAAATAACCGCAGCACAGGAGGTTCGATTGAACGAGAGCGCACTGATGGTAGTGTTTCGCCTGATACACATTGTCGGCGGAGTGTTCTGGGCAGGCACTGCATTCCTGATTGCGTGGTTCTTGATGCCCGTGCAAAAAGCGACTGGCATGGCCGGACTGACATTTGTCGAAGAGCTGATGGTTGGTAAAAAGCTGCGGGTTTATCTCGTGCTCACGATGGTTTTCACCATTTTGTCAGGATTCGCGATGTACGCGCGCATGGCCATCGTAACCCACGGACACTGGGCATCGAGCAGAATGGGCATGGTGCTGGGATTCGGCGCATTGTGCGGAATTGTTGCCGGAGGTCTTGGTGCATCATCAGGGAAACGCACGGGGACCAGGATGATCGCATTTGCCGAGACTATCAGAAACTCGGGCGGATCTACCTCGCCAGCTCAACAAGCTGACATCGATGCACTACTCAACAAGGCTCGAGGTGAAATGCAGGTGGTTGCGGGCCTGCTGGTGATCGCAGTCGCAGCCATGGCCTCCGCGCGGTATCTCTAGAAGCTTACGCGCAGGCCCGCGCTGACCGTACGGCCCGGCAGCACCGTGATGTTGTCGGGCTCTCCACGTTGTTCGTTGAGCAAGTTCTCGCCATCGACCGAGAATGTCATTCCCCTGCCGATGAGAAAACCCGCTCTCGCCGCTATGCGGGTTACCCCATTGTACGTAGTCCAGTAATCACGGAGATCCGGGCCGACAAAATCGTCCAGTGGCTTGGTGCTGTTCGAGAAAGCACTGGCAAGAGCAATTCTGTCGTAATTGATCCAGTTGGATGCGCGCGAAACGTTCCACGAGGTCGACCACCTGTTCCGGGAGAACGATGCGTTTATCCCTATCGTATGCTTCGGAATCTCGAGCATTCGATCGCCGGCCCTCAACTCGCCGGTGTAATGCATCGCAAGTTTCTCCACCCGGCTATCGACCTGTGAGAACGTTGCGCCGAGCGACCACGGACCGCTGGCGAACCCACCCTGCATTTCCCATCCCTTGTTCGTTATCTCACCGACGTTCTGCAGCTCGTACTCGATGCGACGAAACTGCGGTGTGTTGTCGCCAGCCAGGCTGGGCAACTGAATGCTTACCGGTTGAATCAAACCCGAAGCTTTCTGGTCGAATCGTGTCGCATGCAGCGAGAGCCTGTCGCCAAGGAACAAGTCGGCGCCGACTTCGATTCCCGACTGTTCTTCGGGCGAAAGACCTGCACTGAACAGCGATTCCCTGAGCCCGAGCAGTGTCCCGGATCGGCTCGAGGTCTGTGGCGCCCGAATGCCTCTTCCGTATGCGCTTCGCAGCTTCACAGTAGTCTCGCCGAACGACCTCACAACCGAGGCTCCAACCATCGGCAGCGTTGCGATTTCACCAAGCCCAATCAACCCGGTGTTCCTTTCAACGCGCAGCCCACCGCTGACGAACACGGCATCGCGAAATCCTGCGTTTAGCTGTGCGACTATGCCCGTGTTCGTACGTGTTTCGACAACTGCAGGAGGATCATCGCGATCAGCTGGCGTATGGCTCGAGAAGCGTCCGGGAGTACGTGTCACATCTCGCACATACGAATGCTCGGCTGCCAGCGTCAGGGTAGCAGATTTTCTCTCGACGCTTCCGAACTGAGCGACACTGCTTGCGCGCAGGCTTGCGCGCATCGCACTCCCGGTGGCCGCACGTAGTGCCGAATCTATTGCGGAAGGAAATGCTCCGTCGAGGATCGAGGCCGTTCTGAGATGGTATCCATCGACTCCGACGACGGCAGTGTGAGTCCATTTGTCGTTCTGGTGAAAGGTGCCCGTCGCACCGACCGTGTATTGACGAACCGACTGCCGATCGCTCGAATCGCTGATTGCGAGTCGCGACAGTGAATCCAGCCGGTGTTGGGCCGCTGAGTCGTATGGCGTCTGGTTCCAGCGGCGATCCCCCGTCAATCCATCAGGGCCGCCTGCAGGGCTTCGCGTCAAATTCAGGTTAGCCAGAAGAGGGCTCGCTGGAGTTCGCGCATCTTGTGCGAAGAAGCGCATTGTTCCGGTGATCACACTCTTCGAGCCAACAAGGCGAAGGCCGCCGTTAGCGGTAACCTGGCGGCTATACGCCTGGGGAATAAAAGCGCCGATGCTGGTGAGGCTCATGCCCAAGCGGCCGGACCGGACCCCGGAGCCGTAGCCCAGTGACAAGGCATGTGATTGAGCGAGAACACCATTCGCCGAATAGTCGCTCGATGTTTGACCGCCTTGTGTTCGCAGCTGCCCTTTTGGTGCGCCGCCTTCTGTCCCCTCTTGTCGAGTTATGATGTTCATGACGCCGCTTATCGCATCGGCGCCGTACAACGCAGCCCCCTGAGGTCCACGGATTACTTCTATTCTTGAAATGGACTCGGGATCGAGATGCGTAACGAGAAGCGAGTTCGCCACCTCGATGCCATCGATGTAGACCTTTGGATAGCTCACCCCGAACGAGCTTGCACCGCGAATACTTCCATATCTCGCCAGGAGTGTGAGTGGAGACTGCTCCCAGATCCAGAGGCCGGGTACATCGCCGTCGAGCGCGCCCGATAGAGTGATGGCGCCATGCTGAGCGAGCTGTTTTCCGGTGACGACATCCAGTGCAACAGGCAAGGACCGTTGCGATGCGCCTGCTGTACTGCCGGTTACGACTACTCTATCAAGCAGACCAATTTTTTGTGACATCGGCACCGCCTCGGGCGGCTTTTCGGCCACAAGATGTTCGCGGACCGGAGCGAGCACTATCTGATCGCCGCCCAATACCACGGGTTGAACTGCTGCATCCTCGAGAAGGTCGCCGAGTACCTGGCCAACTGTCGCACTGGTGTAATCCAGGCACACCGATCGAGTCAGGTGAAGCAGCTCGGCCGTATAGGAAAGCCGGACGTGCGCTGATGCTGCAAGACGATCGAGGCCTTCGCGCAGCGATATGTCACGACCACGAAGGGAAACACGGCGTGCCAGAAGCCCGGTTGCATCATTACCGGACAGGCTTGCCATCACAGCGCGGCTGGCCGGTGCACAAAACGACTGCGCGCTGGCCGAACGGGAACTGCCTGGGAGCAAGACTGCGAGTACGCATGCCGTGGCGCACGCTACTCGGGCTTGGGGTAGCATTACTCTATCGCACTCTTCCTTTAACTGAGCGAACGACAGCCGTGTCACCATGTCGTTCGATGTCGACGCCAAGGGCAAGACCGATCACTTCGAGAACACGATCCGCCGGTTCTCCGGAAAACGTTGCCGTCAGGTGACGACTGGCCATGGCCGGATCTGCAAGCTGAAGGTCAATTCCGTACCAGCGTCGCAACTCGGAAGCCACTTCGGATATTGGCGTTTCACGAAAGACAAGGCGGCCGTTCAGCCACGCCATGTCGTCGTCACTCGCCGCGCCGTGACGGGTGATGATCTTTCCTGATGAGCTTAGTGTACCGCGGTCGCCTGCCTTGAGAACAACCGGTGGAGACGCGGATTGCAATGATGCGAGCGAAACAGATCCTTCAGTCACGATGACGCCAACTCCATCGGACGCACCGGTACGAATGGCGAATTTCGTTCCGACATCCTCAACGGTTGCGTTGCCGGAACGAACGATGAATGGTTTGGCGGCATTGTGGACGACCTCAAAAAAGGCTTCGCCGTGAATTTCTACCTCACGGCTCGAGACGTCATACCCCGAAGCGACCGTGATGGAGCTCTGCGGTCCAAGAATGACGTTCGTCCCATCGGTCAATCGCAGCGAATCCCGAGCCCCGACACCAGTGGCAACCATGCGGGGAGGCGCAACAGCAGAACTGGCTGCCGGCGCATGCTTTCCGAGCGTGAGCCATGTGCCAAGTCCAATAGCAATGAGACTGGCTGCGGCAATCGCCGGAAATGGAACCATCCACTTCAGACGCCGCGGCGCCGCGTCTCGCGACGCGGATGACTCAAGCCGCAGAGTGCGGGTTTCGATCTCACTGAACCGCGACTTTACACAGACGAGTGCGGCCTCGACATCGATATCCGACGGAGATCCGAACGACAGGTCGCCAGTGATCTTGTCGAGAGAGCCGAGAAGATCCCTGTTCGCGCTGTCGGCCAGCAGCGACTCGACCCGGGAGCTACTCTCGGCAGTTTCCTCTCCCGCCATATGACGCGCAACAGCCTCCCAGTCCGCAGACTGAGGGGAGCTTGCTTCATCGAAATCTGAAGGGCGCTTTGCCATGTGACTGTTAAAACACGCTAGCCGTGCAATACCCTACGGAACCCCTAAATTGTGGCGGAGTAGATAGTAACGCCATTACCAAGCGCGGGCCCCGGTCCGCCTCTCAGGGGCTGCGACTGGAAAGTAACGAGCTGCTCGAACGTCTTCGCCGCGGCGATGAAACGGCATTCGATACGATTTTTCGCACGTGGTATCCGTCTCTCGTCAGGACGGCCGAATCTCTCGTGCACTCGCGTGCAGTGGCAGAGGAAATCGTGCAGGATGTGCTGCTCGAGTTGTGGAGGCGGCGTGAATCTCTTGCTGAAGAGAGCTCCCCACAGGCTTATCTGTTTCAATCAACGCGCAACCGGTCGCTCAACCACATTCGTCACGAACGCGTCGAGCGATTAGGGGAGCCATATGCTGCGCGCGAGCAGGCTATCGACGCGCCCGGCCCATCACTCCTTGTTGAAGACGAGATCAGGAT
>JANYKY010000422.1 GCA_025357975.1 Gemmatimonadaceae bacterium | reverse complement strand
CCAAGCCTGGCCTTGCCTGCGCCGGGTTGAAGATGCCAGTCGCCGCCACCGCTGCGGCTGCCATTCCGCTCTGCTTGACGAAGTCTCGCCTTGTTTTCACTTGTCTTGAAGTTGGGGTTACATGCGACGCCAGCGACTGAGGTCGCCAATGCGTAAATCCTGCATTGGCCTCGTCGGCCAGTGCGCACGCTCCTGCACGAGGAACGTGACTCAATCGAATATCGGAAACACCTGTACACACCGCAATCGCCAGCGCCACTCAGAGCATCGTGTAAAGGCCGATCTTACAAAAGAATTACAGTTTGGTGTCGCTACCTTTCGCCCGAGCCACCGGTAGCTTTCCAATCGGAATCAGTTCCGTAGCCAGAGGCAAATGGCTTTACAGTCGGTTAACGCAAAATCGCACGAATCGTCCCGCGAAGACCTCCTCGCCGCCGCCGCTCGACTACGGGCTGAGGTAGCGCGCCGCATTGTCGGGCAGGAAACGGTCATCGAGGAAATTCTCATGGCCCTTCTTGCTGGCGGCCACGCGCTTCTCGTTGGTGTGCCCGGACTGGCGAAGACCCTGATGATCAAGAGCGTGAGTGAAGCGATGGATCTCCATTTCCGTCGCATCCAGTTCACGCCGGATCTCGTTCCGAGCGACATCACCGGCACGGAGATCATGGAAGAAGACAGTGCGACGGGCGCACGCTCGTTCCGCTTTGTCAAAGGCCCGATCTTCGCGAACATTGTACTCGCTGATGAGATCAACCGGGCCCCGCCGCGAACACAGGCCGCCCTGCTCGAAGCGATGCAGGAACACCGTGTTACCGCCGCGGGCGAAACGATGCCTCTCCCTGATCCGTTCTTCGTTCTGGCAACACAGAACCCAATCGAGCAGGAAGGCACATATCCCCTTCCAGAAGCACAGCTGGACCGATTCCTTTTTGACGTCCGTGTCGGGTATCCGGATGAAGAGACTGAAATCGGTATCCTCCGCTCGACCACCGGGTTGGACTTTGAGCCCCTTCGCCCAGTTATCAGCGGCCAGGAGACTCGCGCACTTCAGCACATGGTTCGCGACATTCCTGCAGCCGATCCGGCGCTTCGCTTCGCTGCACGCCTCGCTCGCGCCACCCGTCCCGCCGAATCCGAAGCTTCCGAGATGGTGAAGAAATACGTTCGCTGGGGTGCAGGGCCGCGCGCGGGACAAGCCCTCATCCTTGGCGCCAAGGCCCATGCACTGCTCGCGGGTAGATTCGCTGTGGCACCATCCGACATCATTCGCGTTGCGAAACCGGTCCTCAGACATCGCGTTCTTCCAAACTTCGCGGCAGAGGCAAAGGGCGTGACGGCCGAGCAGATCATCGATCAGCTGCTCGAGGATGTGAAGCCGCCGAAGAGCGAAATAAAGCTTTAAGGATCATGGCTCGCCGGAATGAGGAGAGCGGCGAATCCGCGGGGGTCCGTGTCGCTCGCGACGCCGCGCCGGATTACGCAGCGCTACTCGACTCGGTTCGAGGAATTCGCTGGCCCGCCCGATCCGCAGTGCGTGGAGGAATTCCCGGTGCGCACACCTCGCGCATGCGAGGCACATCTGCCGAGTTTACCGAGTATCGCCCGTACAGGCAGGGCGACGATATCGGGCGTATCGACTGGAAGCTTTTTGGCCGGAGCGATCGCGCCTATATAAGGTTGTCGAACGATCGCGCGATTCTGCCAACGACGATTGTTCTCGACGCCAGCGCTTCGATGGACTTTCCGGTTGCAACTCATGGCAAGTGGAATTTCGCAACCGAGCTCGCCATTGGACTCGCCGCGGTCGCCCGGAGTTCGGCCGATCCAGTCGGGCTCGTGATCGCTGGACACGGCGCCCTGAGGCAACTGCCCCCGCGCACTCGGCAAGGCGTGATTCACGAAATGCTGCGCGCCGTTTCGGAGACCAGGCCGCAAGGAAACGAGCCGCTTTCGCCTGCGATCACCGCTGCGATCAGGGTTAGCGGCCGGATCGTTGTGATAGCTGATTTCCTTGGCGATGCAGACGACATGCTGTCGAATGCTGCGCGTGCAATTGTCGCCGGCAAGGAAGTACACGCAGTTCATATAGTGGCGGCCAGCGAGCTGGAGCCTCCACGGGACATGGTTCTCGTTGCGGATCCCGAGCAACCCGACGTAAGGCGTCCACTGAATGGAGACGGGCGGGATGCGTACGTCAAAGCGTACGCTGCATGGCGTGACAAGATTGCGCACGACTGGAGTGACGCCGGAATTTCATACTCCATGGTAGTGGCCGGCCGGGAAACGCCGGACCATCACATCCGGCGAATGGCGGCGCCACGAGGAGTGTCGGCGACGGCATGACGTTCCTGGCCCCGGGATTTTTTCTCGCATCACTCGCGGCGGCGGTTGCCGTAGTTGCGCTTCATTTCATCGTGACGCGGCAGCCAAAGGCTGGCGTGTTGCCGACTGCCCGATTTGTCCCGGACCTTCAGGCGACATCGACCGCGCGCGCGACCAGGCCATCGGACCTGCTGTTGATGCTGCTGCGCGTATTGCTTGTGCTGGCGGTTGGCGCGGGTCTCGCGCGTCCGATTTTCAAACCCGCGCGAAGCGCTCGTGCTCGCGTGATTCTCGTGGATGCGTCGAGCAGCGTTCGCGATATCGCGGCCCTGCGAGACAGTGCGCGTCAATACTATATGGATGGCGACGCCGTCATCGAGTTCGACTCCTCAGCCCGCGCGCTTCAGGGAAAAGCATCTGATTCGCTCGCCAACATCCAGTCGTCGAAAGCATCCGGAAGACTTTCCCCGGCGCTGATCGCAGCGTTTCGGGCTGCCAGCGGTATTCGGGATAACGCTGACAGTCTCGAGCTCGTTGTTATATCGCCATTCGATGTCAGGGAGATCGACGCGGCGACGGATAGCATTCGCATTCTATGGCCGGGCCGAGCACGCCTTGTTAAAGCGGGTGTCGGTGAAGCGCCGGCTCGAGCGCAACCGGAGCGACTTCAGCTTCGAGGAGCAGCCAGGGATCCGCTGGCGATATCAGTTGCCAAGCTCGGAACTGCGGCTGGTAACAATTCGCGGATCGTTCGTGATGCGCGCGGTGCGGATGATTCGGTGTGGTTAACAAGCGGGCATGCCCTCATCGAATGGCCGGCAAATGATCGTCCGCTCGGCGCAGTTCCTCGTGCGCCAGTGGATACGATTGGGGGCGTTGTTACTGGCGGATCGCTTGTCATCTCTGCGTTTCCCCGAAAGTGGGCCTATCCCGCGGACTCGATCCGCGGGGCAGCAGTCGTCGCTCGCTGGGCCGATGGTCAGCCGGCTGCGGTAGAGTGGCCTCAAAAGAGCGGCTGCACCCGCTCGGTTTCGGTTCCTCTCAATCCCGTGGGGGATCTGGCGCTCTCTTCCGACTTCGTTCGATTCGTCGGAGCCATTGCGCGGCGTTGCAGCGACGATATCCCATACGTTGCGGTCGCCCAGGCCGAGATGGCCTCGCTTGCCGGTCGTGGCAGTCTGGCATCTCATGACGATTTCAAGTCTCGCGATGATGTCAGGTCGTTGTTTGCGCCCTGGCTGCTGGCGGTGGCTCTGCTGGCCGCAATCGCCGAATTGCTGGTTCGCCGCCGAAGGTCTGAAGCGGTCTCAGAGGCTGACGTCCAACGGTCGCGTTTAGGGCGGGCAGCGTGACTGCAGCCGAGCGGGTGACTCGCGTTCAGCGACTGCTCGGGTTCGGAGCGGTAGCGGCCGCTGTTGGTTGGGGAGCTGCTGTTACAATGGGAATACTGGCCATTTCAAGCATCGTGGTAAAGTTGCTTTATACTAATCAACTGGCTCCTTACTGGCTTAATACAGGCGCGTTAATAACGGGGATAACAGCTGTTATAATGCTGATAATCCGATTTCGGCGGCTTAGCTCGATTAAAAGAGTAGCTCTGTGGATAGAGGAGAGTATCCCCGCACTCCAGTATTCGCTCATCACCGCCATCGAGCGGGAGCATTCCCAATTTGCTAACGGGATCAATGCCGCCATCGACCGCGAAGACATTGCCGGAGTAACGAATCGCGCATTTGGGCGAATGATTCTGCCGGCGGTTGCAGCCGTGCTCGTCGCCGGGGCACTACTATATATATCTCAGGCAGCTGGCCTCGCCCGTGCCGGATCGTTCGCTCGGCTGGCGACCACACCGAGCGGATCTTCTGAGCCCGAAGGCAGCAGGCTCTCCAGGATCAGCGTCGAAGTCACACCACCCTCGTACACAAGAGAGGGCCCGACCAAACTCGACGACCCGTCTTCAGTGACAGCCCTAGTTGGCAGCCGCATCGTCGTCACGGGCGACGGATTCGCCACCGGCGTAAGTGCCATGATCGGCAATACATTGGTTGAAGGCCGCAGCGAAAATGGACGCTGGATCGTGGCAGCGCCGATGCCTGCCAAGCCAGTCGCGCTCACGCTTCGCGACAGGCAATTCGAGCGTATCGTCGTGCTCGATCCGCGCGCAGACAGTCCGCCAAAAATCGTCCTGAGCGCGCCGGCACGCGACACAACGATGCGCGTTGCGCGGCTCGTCATCCATCTCTCCGCTAGCGCGACGGATGATATCGGACTGAACAGTGGTTACTTCGAGTATCTCGTAACGACAGGCTCGGGCGAAGTATTCAACGCACGCACGGTGACGACACCGCTCGTTCGCTTCAATGGAAGTCGGGCTGGCACCCTTTCGGGCACGCTCGATCTCGGGACGCTCAAGCTGAATCAGGGCGATGTCGTTTCGATCCGTGCAATGGCGCAGGACGTCAATAGCCTGAGCGGGCCAGGGTTAGCGACGTCTGATACGCGCACTTTCAGAATCGCTCGCGCAGACGAGTACGACTCAGTCGCAGTCGATGCCGCAGCCCCTCCACCAGTCGACAGCTCGGCCATGAGTCAGCGCATGCTCATCATGATGACCGAGCAGCTCGTGAAGGACCAGAAAAAAATCCAGCGTCCCGAGCTCGCGAAGCGATCGGGCCAGATCGGTGACATGGAAAATCGAGTCAAGAATCGCGTCCACGACATTCTCTACGAGCTTGAGGGAGGCGCCGAAGGAACGCCCGATCCCGCCGCCGGCCTGTCCGCCGAAGAGCCCTCCGAAGATGTCCACGCGGTGCAGAACCCAGACCTTTTTCAGGCGTATCAGGCGTTATGGGACGCTGTTCGCTCGCTCGAGATCGCCGAGCCGTCGGTGGCACTTCCGCCGATGCGTGTGGCATTGAAGGCTCTCGATCGCGCGCGGTTGGCAAACCGGCTTTACCTGCGGGGAACGCCTCCGAAAGTCATCGTCGATATAGCGCGCGTGAGAATGGCTGGAAAAGAAAAGGGAAGTGCAAGCGCGCGAACGCCGCGAACGCGCGCGGATTCATCGCTTGCAGATCTCGCGCGGCGTTTTCAAAACGCGGTGGAGGTGTTGCCGAAATCACCGGCGAGTGCGATCCGAGATCTCACTCTGCTACGTGTCGAAGCTCTCTCCGCTTCTCCTGCGTTTGCCGCGGCGTTGAGCGATGCGATCGATGCGTTTCACAAAGGCACCGATGCAACGCTGCCGCTGCTAAGGGCACGGCGGGCACTCAACGGCGTACCGCAATCTGAATCCGGCCTTCCATCCTGGTCGGGAACGTGGTGAGCGAATTCATTTTCTGTACGGGCCGTTATGAGTCTGGCGATTGGGACAGCGCGCCGACGCTTCCCGCCAACCTGATCGATTCAGTCGCGAGGTACACTGAAATCGCAACCGCGCCCGCGGGTGCCATAGTCCCACTGTCTTCAGAACGGATCCTCGAATATCCGCTCGTCTATCTCACCGGTCACATGCCATTTCGCTTCACGGAGGCCGAGCGTCGAAACGTGCAGAAGCTGGTCGACCGTGGAGGAATGATTTTCGTCGACGATCATAACCATGATGTCGACGGTGTGTTCAGCAAGACTGCGCTCGAAGAAATAGCGCGGACATTCGGTAAGCCGGCTGACCTGCCGAACACGAACCCCATCTACTCCTGCTTCTTCAAATTCGATGACGGCCCGCCTGCCACGAGTCACGAGCTCAATGGCTGGGGTGACAATCTCGTGCATAAAAACCTGAAAGCGGTGATGAAGGGCGATCGGATCCAGGTGCTCTTCAGCAACAAGGACTACAGCTCCGAATGGAACTATCACCCCGACAACAAGCGCTTCTCAGCCGTGGACAATACACGGTTCGGCGTGAACATCGTTGTGTATGCCCTCACGCGCTGAAACAAGGGTCTCGATCGAGACTGCGCTTCGCGCCGTAAGTCTGGGCATCCTCGCGTGGATGCTGTGGCTGTCTCTCGACCACGAAAAGAAACAATCGGTAGTCGCTGCGAATACGGCGGGCCTCTCTTCGGCGCTTCGGAACTGGACCAAAAGTGGAATCGCTCCCGACAATATTTCGGTTCGACTCGACAGTGTGCCACCAGCGCGCCAGCGGGATTGGCTGGCCGCTCTCAGGGCCGCAGGAAGCAAAGTCGAGTGGAAGGGATCAATACCAGCGCTCGCACTGGGCGCCGATGCAATCGCTTCGCCAACAGGCGGATACAACATCCGTGTTAGCGCGCCGTCAGGAACCTCAGTCGTTATCGGCGACGACATTGGCCCAATTGACACTGTAAAAGCTCGAGCCGGCGGCGCGCACGTGACTGTCAGGTCCGCATCAGGAATAATTACAGCGACGTCGTCAGGGACTGTGGCCCGCGCGGCCTTGCCGGATACACTCACAGTTCGTCGCGTGCTCGTGTTTGGTGACGCGAATTGGGAATCCAAGTTCGCGATCGCGGCGCTTGAAGAGGACGGATGGAAAGTGGACGCGCAAGCGCACGTCGCGCCTGACGTCAGCGTGACTCAGGGGTCCGTTGGTCCGTTTGATACGTCTCGCTATGCCGCGGTTATCGCCCTTGATCAATCGGCAGCTCCTTATGCAGGCCGAATTCTGAAATACGCCGAGAGCGGTGGCGGGGTAGTGATCGCGGCGCCCGCGGCAGCTATCGAGGGTTTCTCAGGGCTGCGCGCGGGTGGAGTTGGAAAAATTGAAACCGCATTCTCGATCGAGACCGAGCCAGGCGCAGTGACCCTGAAGTCCCTCTCGGTGATGCCCGTCACTGGAATGAAAAGCGACGCCGTCCCGCTGGACCACAGAGGAAACTTGGTCACCGCTGCGGCGAGAAGGCACGTTGCCGGTCGGATCATACAGCTTGGATATCTCGACACCTGGCGCTGGCGAATGAGCGGTGGTGAGAGCTCGGTGGCCGACCATCGTAAGTTCTGGAGCAGCGCGGTTGCAGGTGTCGCATACACACCCACGGTTCTGCTCGAACCAAAAGCAACTGTCGACGACGCTCCCCTGGCGCGGCTCGTCGGTACGCTCGGTTTTCCATCTCCCGCAACAACAGCGTTGCCGACACGCGAGCGAGGTACTGTATCATTATGGTGGCTGTTCGCGATCCTCTCGCTTTCGCTAGTGGCCGAGTGGATTTCGCGTCGCACGAGAGGTGCGCGATAGACTGGAACTAATCTTTGTAGCGGAGCGTCGCTGATGGATATCCTGTACGACTACCTGAAGAAATACTGGCGACTGGTTGCGCTGGCACTCGTGCTGGCGACCATCAACCAGGTCTTCTCATTTCTCGACCCGCTGATCTTTCGTCACATTATCGACTCGTATGCGACGCGGTTCAAGGAATACACTACCGGCCAGTTCATTCGCGGGGTATCGCTGCTGCTCGCCGCCGCGGTTGGCGTGGCGTTCATCTCGCGAGTAGCAAAGAACTTTCAGGACTATTTCGTCAACGTCGTGGTACAACGCCTTGGCGCCGAAATGTATTCAGATGGTATTCGGCACTCGCTCGAGCTTCCCTACTCCGTATTCGAGGATCAGCGAAGCGGCGAAACACTCGGCAAGCTTCAAAAGGTTCGCAGCGACGTGGAGAAGTTCATTGCGCTGTCGGTGAACATGCTGTTCACGACATTGGTGGGCCTGGTGTTCGTGATCGTGTACGCGTTCAGTGTTCACTGGGTCATCGCGCCGGCATTTCTGTTGACCGTTCCGCTCCTCGGCATTTTGAGCTCGGTTCTCAGCAAGCGGATCAAGGTCATCCAGAAGGTGATC
>JANYKY010000409.1 GCA_025357975.1 Gemmatimonadaceae bacterium | reverse complement strand
CATTGAAAAATCTTTTTCCGTAGTAACCGCGGTAAGCGTTTGTGTTTTCGTCACCAGTAAGAATGTCGACGCGCGTGTACGGATCGGTTGTATTTACGCGCCAACTTCTCAGGTAAAGGCGAACTTCGTTTGCAAAACGCTCGACTGAAACGTTTTCAAGAGTCCAGAGTTGCACTGTGTTCAAGTCAAGCGTTGAGCCGCTTCGCGGATCGACATTATCGAGCTCAATGCCATCGTAAAAAACCTTGATGCGTCCGAGGTCGCCGTTGACCGTAGCGAATTTCGGCGAGGCAAGCCATCCACTTCGAAATGTGGTTACCCACGGCACTCGTTCGAGTAGATCGGCGACCGTCAGTGCGCCAGTCGCGAACAACTGCAACCGATTCCATGAGAGTTGGGGCCCAGCGTCCGCGGTCCGAGGGGCGTAGCCTCGACCGAATTCGGCCTTGATCGTGTCGGTCCGTACCTTCGCGGCTGTGGTATCGGTTTTCGGCTTGGGGGGAATTGGAACGTCGCTGGTCGGTGGAAGCACAACCTGCGACCTGCCGATTTGGGGCAGGGCGACAAGCAACACCGCAGCGATGAAGCCGAGGTACGCGGGCCGGCTCAGCGAATGTGCACGGAACTTCAGCTCAGCCTGCCCCGAACAAATTCAATGAATGTTCCGGTCGGAGTTCCAGTAGGGCCTTTCGGCATCGTGCCGAGATCGGAGTCGGAGTATGCAGTGCCAGCGACGTCGAGGTGAATCCAGGGATATTCTTCAGTGAATTCCTTGAGGAACATGGCTGCACTCACTGCGCCGGCAGGCCGCCCGCCACTGTTCTTGATGTCAGCGACTTCGGATTTGATGAGATCCCGATACTCGTCCCACAACGGCATGGACCAGCCAGGCTCACCAGCACGTCTACCCGCGGCGATGGTTTCAGAAATCAGGTTGTCATCGCCGCTGAACACTCCCGTTGCGGTATGCCCGAGCGCGACGACGATTGCTCCGGTCAGCGTCGCAGCGTCGATCACCACGGCAGGGTTGAATCTTCTCGCGTACGAAAGAACGTCGGCAAGAACGAGCCGGCCCTCTGCATCGGTGTTGATGATCTCGATGTACTTGCCGAGATGGCTCTTAACGACATCCCCTGGATTCACCGCTGTTCCGGATGGCATGTTGGTGGTGGACCCAATGAGTCCGACAACGTTGATCGGAAGCTTCATTCGGCCGATTGCCTCCAACGCGCCCAGCACTCCGGCTGCTCCGCACATGTCGTATTTCATGTCTTCCATCGACTGCGCGGGCTTGATCGAAATTCCACCGCTGTCGAAGCACAGGCCCTTCCCTACGAGCGTAACTGGCTTGTCCCCGGCCTTGCCACCATTGTATTCGAGAATGATCAGCTTGGGATCCTGCGGTGTTCCCTGCGCCACGCAAAGAAATGAGCCCATGCCTTCAGCTTCCATTTCCTTTCGTCCCAACACGGTCACTTTCATCTGATGGCGCGCCGCGATGTCCTCAGCTGTCTTCGCCAGAAAATCGGGAGTGCAGATGTTGCCGGGCATCATCGCGAGCGTGCGCGCAAGCGAGTGACCAGCACCAATTGCCTCGCCATTCGCAACACCGCCGCGCGATGCGTTGGTGCTGCTGGTCAGGATTGTCGCTCGCTCCAGCACTGCCCGCCTTTCCGATTCAGGGGTCGGCGTTTTGAGGTCGACATACTGCCACGAACCGATAATCATCCCAACAGTCGCGGCTTCTGTTTCTTCGGCGCCAAGCTCTCCGCTATAAAATCCGATATCGCTGAATCCGAGCTTCATTGCCTGGCGCGCCGCGATCGCAGCGGCGCGTCTTAGCGCGCCAGCGCGATCATTAACCTTTCCCATGCCGATGAGAACAATCCGGCGGGCGCCTCCGGCCGGACCGCTGAGCGCAAATGCCTCGTCACGCGCGCCGCGAAAGTCGCGCATGTCGAGCGACCGTTGGAGCGTGCCTCCAAGTGCGCGATCAAGATCGATTAGCCCCGCGCTGAGCTTCGGGTCGTCCGCCAACGCAATTGCGAGCAGCGATCCCGAAAACTCAGCAACACTGCCCGCTGCCAACGAGACGGACGCCGTCACTGGTTCGCCATGCCGGCGATGACAGCATCACCAAACGCCGACGTAGACACTTCGGTAGAACCGGGCATCTGGCGTGCCAGATCGTACGTCACCCGCTTCGCCTTGATCGCGTTCTCCACTCCCTTGACGATGAGCTTCGCAGCCTCAGGCCAGCCCATGTAATCGAACATCATCACTCCCGAGAGGATTACGCTCCCGGGATTGATCTTGTCCAGATTCGCGTATTTCGGCGCGGTGCCGTGCGTGGCTTCGAATACAGCCACGCCGTCCCCGACATTTCCGCCTGGCGCGATTCCAAGTCCGCCAACCTGCGCGGCCGCCGCATCAGACAGGTAATCTCCATTGAGGTTGGGAGTCGCGATCACCGAGTATTCCGACGGCCTTAGGAGCATCTGTTGAAACATCGAATCAGCGATGCGATCGCGAATCACGACTGCGTCAGCGTGCGAATCCTTGCCGCCCTTCGAGAGGTCAGCCTCGGTTACCGTCGAGCCTGCAAACTTCTCTTTCGCCACTTCGTACCCCCAGTCCCGAAATGCTCCCTCGGTGAATTTCATGATGTTGCCTTTGTGCACGAGGGTGACTGACTCTTTGCACTTCTCGACGGCGTGCCGGATCGCCATCTCGATGAGGCGCTTTGATCCGAACTCGGACATCGGCTTGATCCCGATCGCCGAGTTCTCGCGGATGTCCTTGCCAAACTCTGTCTTTATGTAGTTGCGAAGCTTGGTCGCTTCCGCGCTTCCTGCTTTCCACTCGATGCCCGCATAAACATCCTCAGTGTTCTCCCGGAATATTACGACGTCCACCTTTTCCGGTTCCTTTACGGGGGCACCCACACCCTCGAAATACCGAACCGGACGGATGCAGGCGTACAAATCCAGAACCTGTCGCAAGGTTACGTTGAGTGATCGAATTCCGCCGCCGACGGGTGTCGTGAGAGGCCCTTTGATCGAGACGCGAAATTCGGCCATCGCGTCTACCGTCTCCTGTGGCAGCCAGTCCTTGAATTGCTTGAATGCTTTTTCTCCAGCGAACACTTCCATCCATTCAACCTTCCGCTCGCCGCCGTATGCCTTTTCAACCGCTGCATCGAAGACGCGGACTGAGGCTCTCCAGATGTCGGGGCCAGTACCATCACCCTCGACGAAAGGAATGATCGGATGATTCGGCACGGACAGAGTGCCGTTGTCGAAAACGGCGCGCTCGCCGTTGCGGGGAACGGTGGAAAGCTTGTAATCAGGCATTGAGAGGTCTTGGGTTGTCGAGGGGTGAAAGCTAGGCTTCCGTCACTCTCGTGTCACCACCCGGGTGCCAGTTCGAAACCGGACTAAGCGAGCGGCGTGGCTATCTCGACAACGCGGCTGGGTTGACCGTGAACGGGTGGATTACAGTCTTGACGTCGAGAGCGATGTTCCGAAAGCGCGCGGCCGATTCCGCGGCGATGCCTCCCCTCGCGAACATGATTACCGCGAAGAATTGACCGTCCGCGAGCAATCCGCCAAAGCCGACAACCGACCG
>JANYKY010000330.1 GCA_025357975.1 Gemmatimonadaceae bacterium | reverse complement strand
AAAATTCGCGATACCGTCGTGGCATCGATCTCCAGAGTCTCGAGATTTCGGTTGTTGACTCCGATAATCGTTGCTCCGGCGTCCAAGGCACGCGCGAGCTCTATCTCGTTACGCACCTCGTAAAGGATTTCCAAACCGATTTCCTTCGCTGCAGAAGCGAGCAGCATCAACTGGTCGGGCTCGATGGCGCGCACGATGATCAGCGCGGCCGATGCGCCCATTTCCCTCGCTTCCATTAGCTGCGCTTCACTGACGTGAAAATCCTTTTTTAGAATCGGAAGGCCAACCCTCTGTGCGGATTCTACGTCTTCATTCGAACCGCCAAACCTCGATGGTTCAGTGAGAACCGATAATGCGGCCGCTCCCCCGGATGCGTACAGTTGAGCCTGCTCACGCGCATCCAGATAGGGATTGATCGCGCCTTTTGACGGCGATCGGCGCTTGATTTCGGCGACGACGGCGATCGTATCGCGTCTGAGCGCCGCAGCGAACTTTGGCGGCCGCGTTCTTTCATCGGGGTTAAGGCCGCGAACCCCTCCCAGCGATTCCAGCGCGCGTGTACGCTCCCACGCGGATCTGGTCAGCTCTCCAAGCGTCCCCAAGGGGGCTGTCCACACCGAATTTCCTTGCGCTTCGGGAGTTGTTCGGATTATCTTCGAATTCGGCAAATGTTCGGTACGCCCGAGCGTCTGTTGGATGGCTACTTCTTCACGGGAAAGATATGTCGCTCACCAAGCGTCAGCGTGAAATCCTGACATACCTCACGGGTTACGCATCAGAAAACGGGTACGCGCCCAGTTTCGAAGAAATCGCTGGCCAGTTCGGGTACAGCTCGCTCGCCACAGTGCACGAGCATTTGAGCAATCTCGAGCGCAAAGGTTACATCAAGCGCGAGTACAATGAGAGTCGCGCAATCGAGCTTCTGCCCTCTGACATTTTTCCGCGCGCGCTTCAGTTGCCGTTGATGGGTTCAGTCGCCGCAGGCATGCCGATCGAGGCCATACAGTCACAGGAGATGATCTCTGTGCCGGATGATTTCGTGCGGAAGACCGGCAACCATTACGTACTTCGCGTGCGCGGCAACTCGATGATCGACGAACAAATCCGCGACGGCGACTTCGTGATTGTCAACGAGCGTCAGACCGCTGATAATGGTGAGATGGTTATCGCGCTCATCGATGGGAATTCAGCGACAGTAAAGAAGCTATATCGCGAAAAAGACGGTCGAATTCGTCTGCAGCCCGCGAATGAAGCGATGAGTCCGATTTACGTGCACGAGAACGATATTTCCATCCAGGGAATCGTCGTCGGAGTACTCAGGCGCTGCTAGGCCCGACTTCCATAGGCCGTTCGCAGGCGGTTGAGCGCATCCATGCCCTTCCCGGCGGCGAGAGCTGATCGCGCGGCATCGACTGAGTCGGCGAAACTCTTTCCGCCTCCGCTGACATAAATTGCGGCGGCGGCGTTCAGAATTACAGCGGCGCGAGCAGCAGCCGTACCACCGCCCCGCAACACCTCAGTGACGATGCGGGCATTGTCATCGGGTCCGCCGCCGGCAAGCTCACTCGCATCAGTCGAAGTAAACCCGAAGTCGACCGGATCGATGGTCCACTGCGTCGTTTTGCCCTGCCGAATCTCGATCACTTCCGTTGGTCCAATCGGCGAGACTTCGTCGAGTCCTGGCCGGCCATGCACCACCAACGCATGCAGCGAATCGAGCTCGGCGAGTGCGCCTGCCAGGACGGGAACGCGATGAGCATCCGCGACACCCACCACCTGCCGCCGTGCGCCCGCTGGATTCGCAAGCGGCCCGACCACGTTCATTACGGTAGGAATTCCAAGCTCACGCCGCACTGGGCCAACATGCCTCATCGCTGGGTGCATCTGCGGCGCGTACATAAAGACGATTCCCGCCGTCGCTAACGACGCGGCCATTGTTGCCAGAGTTGCATCCACCGGCACTCCGAGGGCTTCCAACACATCAGCGCTTCCGCACCGCGAGGTAAATGACCGATTCCCGTGCTTCGCGATCCGAATGCCCGCGCCCGCGCCGAGCAATGCCGCAGCCGTGGAGATATTGAATGTTCCAACCGCTCCCCCGCCCGTTCCGCACGTGTCGACGAGCTCATCCCGATTTTCGGCCGGAAGAACGACCATGACCTCTCGCAACGCACGGACAACTCCGGCGACGACCTCGGAGGTTTCGCCTCGAACGCGGAGACCCGTGAGCATGGCCGCAATCTGAAGAGAGCTAGCCTCACCTCGCATTATGACCCCAAACGCTTCCGCGGCATCTTGAGCACTCAAGGGCTGGTGATGCGCAAGTTTCACAATGGCGTTCTGAAGCGCCGAGGCCACTGAAGGGGCGGTCATCGAGCTAGTCTACTGCGACTTTTCGCGGAGCGACTGCGGCGCGAATTTGCGCGACCGTCTCAACTGAGTCACCACCGACGTTGTTCGCCTGCAGCAAGCGCTCGATCTGGTAGAGGACATTCGCAGCGGCACGAGCGAGCTCGGTCTGTGTGTGTAGATCGACATGAGCCTGCTGCAACCGTCCAACGGCCTGCGAGACCTGGTCTTCGACAGCTTGCAGTCGCTGCGCTCGGCGATGGATTTCTCCCTGTGCCTCAGCCAGGAGACGCTCCAATTCGGCGATCTTCGATGCGTCTCTTTCGGCGGGGCGAGCGCTCGAGCTCCGCGAATCGTCCAGCTCTGACTTGAGCTGCCTGATTGCCCGATTGTACTCGGAATGGATGTTGCGCGTGAGCTCTTCCAGAGTTCGAACGGCCTCAAAGCGCGCCTCGTGCTCAGCGATGCGCTCGAACGCAAGCGCAAAGAGGTCGAGTGCCGGAGAAAGACGCTCGACGATTCTTGGTCCGAACCGCCGCCGT
>JANYKY010000326.1 GCA_025357975.1 Gemmatimonadaceae bacterium | reverse complement strand
ATCGACGAACGCCATCAGCCCGTCCGCCTCCCATTTCGCGAGGTCCCACCCGAAGCTGCGCATGTTCTTGCGAATATCCGCTGCAGACTCCTCGAAGGTGACGAACACCCCGGGGATCCCGAGTTGAATGCCCGCTGCGAGAAACTGCACGGCGAAGATGGTCTTGCCGCTGCCAGCGGTTCCGGAAATCAGAGTGGTTCGATTCCGAGGCAGTCCACCTTTCGCGATGATGTCGAAGCTCGATATCCCAGTCGCGATTTTTTCGACCGCGAGGCTGTCGGCGACATCACTCATGCGGGCGTCTCCGTTTCACTGCCGCCCAATTGGCTCGGCTGCACCTCGAGGCCAAGAAGGACTTTGTCCTTGTCGGATAAATCGCCGATGACTCTCCTCAACGGGAGCGGCAGAGACTTGATGAGCGTAGGGGTTGCAAGGATTCTCTCCGTTTCCGCTTTTTCGGGAAATTGCAGTACATCTATTATCTCGAGGTCATACCGCCCCGCGAGCTCCTGGTCGCAGATCCGTTTCAAGTTGGCGATCGCTGTACTCGTTCGCGAGCTTGCTCCTGTCACGAACAGTCGAAGCACATATTTGGACAGATCGCCTCCATGGCGTCAGGTGTCCTCAACGACAGGAGCGCCGCAGTCACTGACGTGACTTTGCGGCCGCTCCTCATTGGGCCTGTTCATTGCATTAGCTGAGCCATCGAGCCGAGCGCCAATCTCGCGTGCACAACGAGGTCCTTTTGGCTCCTTGATGAGCCAGCACTCCAGACATCGCGCAAAATGACGACACCCCCCACATCACGCGCTCCTAGCGTTGCAGGCGTTGACCGCGACAACGGTCAGTGGGACAAGTTGCGCCCAATCATCGAAAGTCTCCCCGACGGCATCGTGATTGTCGATCAGGCCGGTGACATTCGATTCGCCAATCCCGCCGCAGCTCGACTTTTCAACCGCCTTGTAGACGATCTTATCGGTACTCCTTTCGGGACGCCCGTCATAGCCGGCGAAACAACGGAGATGGAGATTGTCCGCCGAGGGGGCGGTGACGTAGCGTATGCGGAGCTCCGGGCCGTGGAGACCGATTGGGAAGGGGAAATCGTCGAGCTCGTTTCGCTGCGAGACATAACCGACCGCAAGCATGCCGAAGAGCGCGCTCGACAACTCGCCTGCGAACGCGAGGCAAGGCTCGAGGCGGAAGCCGCTAATCAGGCGAAGTCAAACTTCCTCGCGATCATGTCTCACGAGCTGAGGACGCCACTCAATGCAATCCTCGGATATTCGGAGCTGATGGAGCTTGGAATATCGGGAGACCTCACGGATACGACCCGGAAACAAGTCGGTCGCATTCGAATAAGTGCGAAGCACCTGCTTGGCCTCGTGAACGACATACTCGATCTGGTGAAGGTCGAGGCCGGTCGCCTTTCCGTGGCAGCTGTTCCTTCTCCGGTAGCGGACGCGCTTGCGAGTGCGATAACACTGCTTCAACCACAGGCGCAGGAAAAAAACCTGGACCTGTCGACTGTGTCGGGCTCGGACAAACTGCCGTCGTACGTCGGCGACGAGGAACGTGTGCGCCAGATTCTCGTGAATCTTTTATCGAACGCGGTGAAGTGCACGCCACCCGGCGGGAGAATTGTAGTCGAAGCGATCGCCCGTGCCCCAGAACGTCGCAATCGCCTTCTTCCCCGTAACTCGTACATCTGCGTTCAGGTGAGCGATACGGGGCCCGGCGTTCCGGACGAAAAACTCGAAGCGATATTCGAACCGTTCGTTCAGGCAGACTCAGGACCGACGCGCGCGCAGGAGGGCAGCGGACTCGGCCTCACAATCGGCCGAAAGCTGGCGCGCGCGATGGGCGGCGACCTGACAGTCGTCAGCGAAGTGGGTAAGGGCTCGACGTTCTCGTTATGGTTGCCGGCCGATGTGCGGGCTGACGCGGGTTCAGAGGCGAAAGCCGATGGCGCCTCGACAACGCAGGCACCCGGAACCGGGGAGCAGATCCTTGGTAACTCGGACATCAATCACCAGGTGCGCGGACTCGCCGAAGCAGCCAACCGCGTGCTCGCGCAGCTAGGGCCGATCATCGACCGAGTAGTGACCCGCATTCGCTCTGATATGGTCATCGCGATTCCGCCATCGCTTCGCACCTCTCAGGTGGCGGATCATCTCTCGACGCTTGTTGCGGATATCGTAAGCTCGCTTGCCGTCATCGAGGAAGCAGCAGGAAAACCGTCGCAGATGCTTGCGGATGCCATGGAAATTCAGCGGCTCGTGTCCGAGCGGCATGGAGCGCAACGCGCACGGCTCGGGTGGACCGAAGCGGCTCTGCGAAGAGAGTTCATGATCATTCGCGAAGAGCTGAACACCACCGTTAGTGCTGCAGTGACACCAGGCGGGGAATTGACGGTGGAAGTCGCCAGGGCTGCACTCGGCCGCTTCGTAGATCAGTCCGAGTTTGCAGGTGTTCGCTCTCTGGAGAGGGAAACCGGGCACTGATTTCGGTGACACCCACAGGCCCAAAAAAAGCCGCAAGCGTTTTTGCTTGTGGCTTTTTTTCGTTTTGGCTTTTGGCTTTTGGCCTGTGGCTGCTACTTGATGATCTTCGTTACGACGCCTGCACCGACCGTTCGGCCACCTTCACGGATAGCGAACCTCAAGCCCTCGTCCGTCGCGATCGGCGTGATCAGCT
>JANYKY010000281.1 GCA_025357975.1 Gemmatimonadaceae bacterium | reverse complement strand
GGCCGATGATCCGGCCGTTCGGGATGTATGCGATGTGCGCGCGGCCGTAGAACGGGAGCAAATGATGCTCGCACATCGAGTACAGCTCGATGTCCTTGACCATCACCATGTTGGTGTGAGCCTCCTCGAAAATCGCATCGCCGATCACCTGCTTTGCATCGCGCTCATAGCCGCGAGTGAGCCACTGCAGCGACTTTGCTACGCGCTCAGGCGTCTTCCGGAGGCCTTCGCGATCGGGGTCTTCTCCAATCAGCTCCAGCTGCTTTCGGATGAGGTCTTCGAGATCCTCAGTGGCCTGAATATTCGACATAGTTGTTTTCGGTTTCCCACAGGACAAGCTTCGAGAGGCGCCCGGGCGACACCGCAGGCTGCAGAATCTTCCAGAACGCGACGATGATGTTCTCCGACGTCGGGATGACGCCCTTCATGAACGCCACGTCGAGATTGAAGTTGCGGTGATCGACGACGCCCACTACTTCGCGCTCAACGGTGTCACGAAGCTTTGCGAGGTCGAGCACATAGCCTGTGCGCTTGTCGATCGGGCCTTCGACGGATACGTCCAGCGTGTAATTATGACCGTGCCAGTTGGGATTATTGCATTTCCCGAACGTCGCGTCATTCTCTGCATCAGAGAACGCGGGATTGAAAACGCGGTGAGCGGCATTGAATCTCATGCGCCGGGTGACGGTAACGCTGGGCATGGCGGCTGCGAATGTGGAAGTATAAAAAAACTCCGCCGGCACACAACGGCGACGGCGGAGCGAAAAACATCGGGAACGAAGAGGGTTTTTGAAGCCCTGTCGAAATTTTGAGGCCCTCACCGCAGCCTTCTGCCTTCCCCGCACTGGGGCATGACATCAGCACGACCTATCGGACCCTCTCTAAGGACTTAACGGCTCAAAAAATGAATCTCCCCGTTCCCCAGGTTTGCAGCTTCACACACCTGGAATGACTATAATTTACGAAGGAGCCAACTCACCGTCAACGAAATCATCATGGATGCAGGAATCATCGCAGCGGTCGTAATGCTCATTGCCTGGGCGGTTGTGACTGTTACCACCGAGGCGCCTGGATATGTACACCTGCTCCTTACAATTGGTTTCTTCCTTTTAATCTGGCGAATAGTCGCTCGAAGCAGCGGACAGCCTCCGGTCCAGAAATAGCGTTCAGGCTTAAACATGGTTGACAATACCGAAGGCTATTCAAGCAGTATCACCGACGCGCCCTCGGTATCCGTGGCGCCAGAGCCCAGCCCCGAATCCGACAATCGAAACAAGCTTGTCGTCGTCACCGGCGCGTCAGGCCTGGTCGGAACTCACGTCTGCACCGAGCTGGTTCGCAAGGGATGGAAGATCCGCGCAATCGCGCGCGACGCCCGAAAAGCAGCTCGTCGCCTCGGACATCTCCCAATTGAAATTCGAGTCGCCGACATCAGGAATGCCGACTCGATGCGCTCGGCGCTGGCCGGCGCCGGGTCGATGGTCCACCTCGCCGCGATCGCAATCGAGCGCAAGGGCGAATCTTACGGCGACACAAACACAGACGGCACTCGCATTCTATTGGAGGCCGCCGACGCAGCATCAGTGTCGCGCCTCATCTACATGTCGCAGAACGGATCGGACAGCAAATCGCCTTATGCGTTTCTCCGAAGCAAGGGACTGGCCGAGGACGCAGTGACTTCGAGCAAGATGAAGTGGACGGTGCTGCGGCCGTCCGTCATCTTCGGTGAAGAGGACGAGTTCATCAATGTGCTGGCGCGGCTCGTCCGCCTGTCGCCAGTGATATTCCCGCTTCCCGGCGGCGGTGTCGCGCGGTTTCAGCCAATCGCGGTTGAGAACGTTGCGAGCGCCGTCGCCAAGGTACTGGCCGACCAGTCGACAATCGGTAAGAGCTATGCGCTCGGTGGGCCTATTCCGCTCACGCTCAAGCAGATGGCGGAGCGAATTCTGATCGCCATGAACACGTCACGAGATCTGGTCGGCATTCCGGTTTCGATTTTGCGGCCTCTCGTCTCAGTCGCCGAACATCTCTTGCCTCATCCGCCAGTTACAACGGGACTACTCGATCTGCTCGCGATCGACAACGTCACTCCACATAACGACCTGGAGATAACGCTCGGAATTCAGCCGACACCATTTGCTCCGGAAGAGCTTCTCTATCTGCGAAGCATTACCGCGCGTGGCGCGTTCAAGTCGATCTTCAGCTGACGACCGTCAGATCTCCCAGTTCGAGAGAATAATTCCGCTTTCCGGACGTACCTCCGGAAAACCTTCCAGAGTCATTCTCAAATCCGACCAGCGAATCTTTCCACCTCGCCGAATCAGGCGCCGGTAATTTTCAGTAGCTACGCTCTGCATCCTGATTGCGAGCCTGCGCGTCCCACTGCGCCGCGCATGATCAGCGAGAACAGTCACGAGCTCTTCGAAGGCCTGATCGTCTTTCGCGGCCAGCTTCAGAACGCGAAGCTCTTCTCTGACTCTGCCTTCGACAAGCGGCACCGAATGACATACGGCGAACCCCACTAGCTCCCCTGATCTCCGCAACATCATGGTGTCACCGAGCGCGAGCTCCTCGGTCAGGCTTATCTCTCGTGAAAAATCGTAACCGGGGAGAAGCGCTTCGCTCAGCGACAAACACTCCGCCACCGCTCCATCGATCTCGCCGGTATCGAGTCCGCCGAGGCGCATCGAAGTTTGGCCCATTGGTGGCGGTGCCGCGAATTCCGCGTCTACGGTAACCGTGAGAGTCAGGTGTCCCGGTGTGAATCCCATCGACGAGTAGAACCCGATGTTGTCCATGGTGCGAGGCATTGTCTCCAGTCCAATCACTCGCGCGCCGGCCGCCTTCAGATACTCTATGCCCGCGCCGACCATCGCCTTGCCGAGCCCATGGGTCTGATAATCCGGATGTACGGCCAGCGGGCCCATCCACGCCTCGGTGCCCGATAGGTGAGCGACATTGAAGGCTACGACATTGCCGCGCTCGTCGCGCCAGAGCATTGCACCGCGATTTGCGTCGGCAATTGCGAAACGCCACACAGCCGGGTTCAGATGTGGAACGCGCACACCGGCTAGACCATCGCGCCGGTACCGATCGGTGAAAGCCTCACTGAATACTTCGTTCAGTCGAGGAATATCCGCATCGCGAATCGGGTGCGGGCCAGTTGGAGGGCGAGGTTGCCGCCATGTGCGCGAGACCGCCATCAGGCAGCCCCAACTGTTTCGAGCTCTTCACTCGCATCGTGATCCCCTGATGTCGCAGTACCGCCGCCGGCCGTTTGCTCGACCACCGATGCTGCCAGCGATGGGTCATACCGAACGAGAATCACCTGATCGAGCCCATCGCGGACGGATTCGATGTGCGTGATGAGAATAACCTGCTCAAACCGGTCTCTGAGTGCCCGCAGCAGCTCGAGGACATTGAAGCGTCGCGTTTCATCGAGAGATCCGAATACCTCATCAAGGACAAGAAGTGAGAATGCCTGGCCCGACCTTTCTGCAATCATCTGCGATACTGCAAGACGCAGGACGAGGTTCGCAAGATCCTCTTCGCCGCCGGATAGAACGGGCTTCGCAATGCCGTCCTCCAGCACCGCAATGTTGTATTTCTCGTCGAGCTCGATCTCGGCGGAGCGCGAATCCATCAGCTCTCGCATGAACGTCGTCGCTAGGTCCGACAGCTCCGGCCGCAGCGTGGCATTCAGCGACGCGCGCATATCATTGAATGCGCGGTCCAGCTCCTCGTGGAGCCGTCGTTCCTTCTCGCGCTCCGATACGGTTGCCTGAACCCGGCGCGAATCTTCGGCAGAGGCCAACGCTTTTGACATTGCCTCACGAGCATTTCTCAAATTTCCCGACGCTGTATTTGCTTCGAGCTCGGCAGTTCGGGCTTCGACTGAGCACCTCTCATAGTCAGCCTTGAGCCGATCATAGTCGGAGGCGGCAAAGGACATCTGCTTGTGGCGCACGCGGAGCGTTCCGAGCAGTTGCCCAATCGATGAAAGCGAGGCCGAGTAGTCGAGCTTCTCCTTCAACAGCTGCGGCTCTCGCTCGATGAGTGCACCAAGACGCGCGGAATTTCCTTCGAGGGGTGACAGCCGTGCAATCTCCGACTTCACGAATTCGTAGCGGGTGGCGTCGAAGCCGCGCGCAAGAATGCCAATATCGCGCCGCATTTGTTCGATACGCCGTTCTTTCGTAGTAATGTCTCGAACCAAGCCGGACAGTTCCTGCACGGCGAGCTGCACCCGGGCGAGCTTCCGCTCGAGCGCTGCCGTCTCGGCCGTGAGAACCCGGCGCTTTTCATCGAGATCACGCACGTTCGCCGGCATTTCCGAGAGCTGTTCGAACTTCCGCTTATAGTAGACCCCGTCAACGCTCAGGCTTTCGACCTGCTCGGTGAGATGGTCCACTACCGTATGAAGGTTTTCCCCAAGACTTCTGCTGCAGGTTGGACAAGCGCCGTCCGCGCCGAGTGAGACAACGCGATCACGCTGCTCCTGAATTTCGACGTACTGTTTTCGCATATCGCGAAGTTTCGTCTCGGCGTCCTGCCTGTCCCGTACCCATTCGGTGCGTCGCGCTTCCAGCTCGCCCTGGGCATTCTCCAGCTCGCTTCTCTTCTTTTCGAGCTCGAGCGTTACTTCTTCTTCCTGTGACGGAGCTTTCTCTATTATGGTGTATCGCGCGCGTTGGCGATCGAGCTCCTCACGCAGAGATGTTTCAGCTTCGACGAGAGTTTTGCGACGGCCTTCCTCACGATACATCTCATCGAGGATGTTCAGCTCGTCGCGCAACTCGCCGATCGGTTCGAGTGCACGTTGCAGCCTTGCCATTCCTGCGCGGGCGTCCGCCACGTTGGCAAGCTCTGCCGAGACTCTCTCGATGTTGCGTGTGAGTGATGACTCTTCGCGCTCATTGGCGCCGATGTCGGCGAGAATGGATTGCGCCTTGTCACGATTGCTCTGAGCCAGTTCCCACCGGGGCGCAATCATCTTCAGGTTTCCATCGGAAATAGAAAAACGATGGTCTGCACCCTGCGACAACGTGCTCGCCTTTTCAACGCGCTCACGCGCTTCCGTCACTCCGCGCTCGATTGCGTCGGGATCCGGCATCCCGGCTCGAAGCCCGACAATCTCCGCTGTGAGAGTCCGGCGGCGATCCCCAATGATGTCCTGGGCGATTCTGAGCTTTTCGTATCCAAGAACCTTTGAGAGAAAACGCCCGCGCTCTGACGCGGCCATCGCAGCCATCAGTGCAAGCTCTTTCTGGCCGGTGAAGTAGGTTCGGAAAAACTCGTCACGCGACATTCCAAGCAGGCGCTGGAGCCGCTCCGTTACCGCCGCCGATGATTCCGCGATGGGCATTACGTCGCCATCGAGATACAACTGCGCACTGGTACGCGTTCGCACTACCCTGTATTTATGCCGGCCAAGCTCGAACTCGAGCTCCACTTTGATCTGCTGGCGGCCAGTCGCGGCGAGCGAAAGCATCTGCTCGCGCGTCGAGCGTCCCCATGCATAAAGCGCAAACGCAATTCCTTCGAGAATCGTCGTTTTTCCTGCGCCATTCGGCCCGATGATTCCGGTGATGCCCGACTCGAACACGATCTCGGTCGACACATGTTGCCTGAAGTTCGACAGGCGAAGCGCGAGAAGCTTCAAGTCTCGTCTCCCGACAATGCGGGTGCGAGCCGATCAGCTTCCAGCAGATAGTGCATGCCGAGATCGACAAGAGATTTCCGATCGACTCCGGGAGTCATGTCTCGCGTCTCCAGCATTGTCTTCACAGTCTCGATCAAGGACGCACGTCTTCCGGGTGCACCGCTCGCTTCGATGCGCACAGGCTGAGGCCGCCGGACATCCAGCAGAAAATGCAACGCGCTTCGCTTGAACTCGCGGATACGCCGGTGATCGATATCGCGAAGGATGTGTCGCGGCACGTCCCTTACCACAAGCCGGACGATCTTGTTCTCGATGCCGTCGGTTGAATTTTCCACTGCATGGACGATCGCTTCGCTCAGCTCCGATGCTGAGAGGCTAGCTCCCTGAATCGCGGGCAGATCGACGATGCGGCGCGCAAGCGAAACGTGCCTGAACTCGTGCGTCCCCGAGGCCAGGTCGTGCGCGATGA
>JANYKY010000123.1 GCA_025357975.1 Gemmatimonadaceae bacterium | reverse complement strand
ACTTCGTCGCCGACAACGTCGAATCCATTGAATACCTCACCAACATGGGCTCGATCCCACTCCACATCTGGAATAGCCAGGTCGACTCGCTCGAGTTTCCCGATTGGTGCGTGATCGATCTGGATCCGAAGGAAGCGCCGTTCTCTGACGTCATCAGGTGCGCACTCGCGCTCCGAGAGATATGCGAAGCCGCCGGCATGCTGAGCTACATCAAGACGACCGGCAAATCTGGCCTGCACATCCTCCTTCCACTCGGCCGACAGTTCACGTACGATCAATGCCGCACCCTCGGCGAGCTGATCGCGCGTTTGATGTTGAAGCAGGTCGGCGATATCGCGACCATTACGCGTCACATTACGAAGCGTGGAGACAAGGTCTATCTCGATTACCTGCAGAACAGGCATGGCCAGTTGATCGTTGCTCCGTTCAGCGTGAGACCAATTCCTGGTGCGACCGTGTCGATGCCTCTCAATTGGGATGAGGTAAACGCGGATCTCGACCCAAGGAATTTCACTATAGGGAATGCGCTCGAGAGAATGGAGCGCTTCGGTGCCGATCCAGTGGCCCATGTGCTGAACGAGAAGCCGGACCTTCTCGAAATTCTGGGAGCGTTAGCCAACCTCAATTGAAGAAAGGTCCCCATCGAACCTTTGTGCTGGAAGCGAGCTAAGGCCGTGCGTCGAACACCGTAACGTTTCCTTTCCGCGCGTAGTCGACCATGAGCGCGTCACAAGTGATCAACACCGCGTTTCGTCGTCGAGCTTCCGCAACAATGAATCGATCGTTCGGATCCTTGTGCACCTTCTTATCGGACTTCCGCGTCCATTCCGGGAGTGATGTCGCGTCGATTGCGAGCGTTCCGTTGATAGGCGCGACTCGCACTCCGGGGTACCGTCGCTGGTCTCGGAGCCAGGTGCGCAGATCTCCGGAAATGAGCAATTCGCCTTTTTGACATTTCAGTGAGATCTCCCAGACAGAAGCCGCGGACACGAATAATGATCTCGCCGCCGCCGCACTTTCGATTGCGCGTACCGCAGTCTTCTTGAACTTCGAGGGATCAGTGCTCGCCCAGACCCAGATGTGCGTATCGAGCAGCAGGACGGCCGAGTTGTTCAGGTCAGATATCAGCACCTTCTTCCCAGTCCGGCGCGGTTGGACGAACGATGTCGCCGGCAACCGCGATCATCCCGCCGCCACGGCCAATGAATTTGCTCTCCACGTGGTCGAGCATCGGCACGAGCCGGGCGACCGGCTGGTTGTGTTTGGTGATGACGAACTCAATTCCCTTATCCCGCACTTCGTCCATAAGAAAGAGGCACTGCGCCTTGAAGTCGGCGGCTGAGACGACGGTTTGACGAAGCACGGCAGCGCCAAACGTCTCCCGAACGCGGTAAGCGTGGACTGGGTCTTCGCGGACGACTTTGGGGTGGATAGCGGCCTTCCGAGCCATTAGACCTCGCTTGTATGACCAGTAATATAGTCATACAGCTGGTTCGGACAAAATGGGAGTGAGTGAGGTCGTTCACCGCTGGCAGCGTACCGCATTGGTGCGCTTGAGCAATGCATCCCAGCGCGGATCCGAGTAGAGACCGACGAACTGATCATAGCACGCGAATCCGCCGCTGAAGATGAAGCCGGACTTCACGTCGACCATGTTGTTCATCCAGCGGAAAGCAGAATCGGGTTGCCCAACCACCGCAAAGAACATCGCTCGTCCGGTTCCATCCGGGTCGCCGTGCGGGCGGTGAAGATATGCGGCGATGCTGTCCTGCAGCAGTTTCGCGTGCGCGTTATTGCCTTGTTTCAGGAGGGCTGCAAGACGGAATAGCGCAGTCGTCGGCTTGCTTCTGCCGTGATCAATCACGGCAATCGAGTCGTACTTGCCCTGGTCGTAAAGAACATTCGCGAGGTTCCCCTCGTTCAACGCGAGGGAGCTGTCCATCTCCATCGACTTTGCCACTTCGGCGCGCGCCGCGTCCAGCTGCCGCGTGATGATCAGCACGTACGCAAGATCAGTGTGAGCAATTGGGGATGACGGATCGAGCTCTACCGCGCGGCGCATATCGGCCAGACCTTCGCGTGGTCGTCCCTGGAAGTACATGAGATCGCCGGCCCATTGATGCGCCGTCGCATTGTTTGGCTCTATCTCCAGCGCACGCTGAAACTCCTTTCGCGCATCATCCCACGCGTACCCGAATAGAAGCAGATTCGCGAGCCCAAGATGCGCGTCGGCAAGGTTTGGGTCGAGCTCGATCGCGTGCCTCGCCGCTTTCAATCCGGGCGCGATGATCGAATCAGCTGGAGTGTCCGTGTACACGGGGATGAGTGAGGCAGTCATCGCATACGCAGCATACGCCTTTGCGAACTTCGGATCCTTGTCACTTGCCTGCTCGAACAGCTTGAGCGCGCTGTAGAGAGAATGTCCTCGGCGCGCGAGCAGGTATCGGCCGCGGAGATACAGGTCGTATGCTGCGAGGTCTGTCGTGCCCTGAGCGTTGGTTACGCCGTCCGCCTTTGCTTCTTTGGAATTGAGACGCAGCTGCAATGCGGTAACAATCGATTTTGCAATGCTGTCCTCTACTGCGAAGACATCTTTGGCCGGTTGTTCGTAGCTGTCGGCCCAGAGAATCTTGCCGCTCGACACGTCGGTGAGCTGCGCGGTGAGCTTGAGCTTGTCACCAAACCGGCGAACGGTTCCGTCGATTACGCCGCCGACATCGAGCGCCTGTCCGATTTTCGCGGCGTCGGTTTCCTTGAGCCGCGTAACTGCACTTCTCGAAGCAAGCGTCAGTCCGGGAACGCGAGCAAGCTCCGTCGTGATCTCATCCGACATCCCTTCAGCGAAATAGGCATTGGCACTATCGCCACCGATATTGGTGAACGGAAGCACGGCGAGTGAATGAATATCTGCCTTTGGCTTCGCTCGTGTGGCGTATGCTGCAACCCCGGAAAACACCGCAATGCCGGCGATTGCAGAGACCACCATGAGCCGGCCTCTGCGCGCCGGCTTCGGTACCTTCGCCGCCGCGGCAGAGGGCGCAGTCGTCGAGGACGTTTGTACTGATTCGAGCGCATGGAGTATGTCGCGCGCTGACTGCGGCCGATTGGCAGGATCCTTCTCGAGGCACTGCATCACCAGGGCCGCAACACTGTCCGGACAATCGGGACGACGATCCTTTAATGACGCCGGTTTTTCGGTGATGTGCGCTGCGTATAGTTGATTCGGCGTTCGATGCGAGAAGGGCCCCGCACCCGTCAGCAGCTCGTACGCTACGCAACCGAACGAATAGATGTCTGCACGATGATCGACATTGGGATCGGCCGATATCTGTTCCGGCGCCATGTACGCAGGGGTGCCGAGCGACGACCCAGCCTGCGTAAGCGTTCCGCCTGGTGCATCGGTCCGTGCTGCACTCAATGCCTTGGCAATTCCGAAATCAGTTACGACCGCCGCTTCATCGTGCAGCAGAATATTTTCAGGCTTGATGTCGCGATGTACGATTCCATGATCGTGCGCGTATGCGAGTGCGCGTGCGACATCCTTGAGGATCGAGATCGCCTGGCCAATCGGCATGCCGGCATTACGCTCGAGTCGCTGACGAAGCGAGAGTCCGTCGACGAACGGCATCGTGTAATACGGAAGTGCTGCCGCGATTCCGGTTGCGAGAACCGGAACGATGTTCGGGTGCTGGAGCTGCGCAGCGAGCTTGATCTCTCTCTGAAACCGCTCGGCGCTAACTCCCGCGGCGAGCTCGGGCGCGAGGACTTTGACGACGACTTTGCGGCCGAGTGCGACTTCTTCTCCGACGAAGACGCGGCTCATGCCACCGCCGCCGAGCTCCCGTTCTATGGAGTAGGTGGATCCTAGTACGGTGCGGAGGTCGTCGAGGAGCGGCATTGAGGTGCTCTAACCTATGGCAATACGTACATCAGCGCTGGCACCGTACTGAATTTGTTCGCTTGAGCACCGTATCCCAGCGCGGATCTGTAACAAAGTTAGCAAAGAAGTGCGCAGATTCGCCATACCCAGGTGAGCATCAGCCAGATTTCGATCGATGTCGATTGCGCGCTTCGCTGCCCTCAATCCAAGCGGCACGATCGAATCGGCGGGCGTCTTCGAGTATCCGGGGAGAACTGATGCGGCCATCGCATAGCCGGCGTATGCTCTGGCAAATTTCGGGTCCGTCTCAGTGGCCTGCTCAAAGAGCTTCAGCGCGCTGTAGAATGACTTTCCGCGACGTGCCAGAAGATATTCGGCACGAAGGTATAGATCGTAAGCGGCGAGGTCGCTGGTGCCTTGTGCATTCGTGACACCTGCAGGTTTTGCATCGCGTGGATTCAGTCGCAGCTGCAACGCAGCAACAATCGCCTTTGCGATGGTATCTTCTACCGCGAATACGTCCTGTGCCTGTTGTTCGCAGCTGTCGGCCCAGACAATTTTTCCACTCCGTACATCGGTGAGCTGAGCCGTGAGCTTGAGCGGTCCGCCGAATCGCCGAGCTGTTCCTTCGATGACACCGCCGACGTCGAGGGCATGTCCAACTTGCGCTGCGTCGACATTTCGAAGGCGGACAGCGGCATTCCTGGACGCGACCGTGAGGCCGGGAACAGAATTTTCTCGAGGCACTTCATCACGAGCGTTACAACTTCGTCCGGGCAATCGGGACCACGGTCCTTCAGCGATGCCGGCTTCCCCGTTATGTGCGCGGCATATAGTTGATTCGCCTTTCGATGCGCAAATGGCGCGGCGCCTGTCAGCCAGCTCGTAGGCGACACAACCGAACGAATAGATATCTGCACGATGATCGACATCGGGATCGGCCGAAATTTGCTCGGGAGCCATGTAGGCGGGTGCCGAGTGATGCGCCTGCTTGCGTGAGCGTTCCGCCGGGTGCGTCTGTGCGAGCCGCGACATCTTTGAGGATTGCGCTCGCCTGGCCGATCGAGATGGCGGCATTTCGATCGAGTCGTTGGCGGAGTGAGAGTCCGTCAACGAATGGCATCGTGTAATATGGAAGTCCGACCGCAACGCCGGTGGTGAGAACCGGAACGATGTTCGGATGCTGCAGTTGCGCAGCGAGCTCGATTTCTCGCTGAAACCGCTCGGCGCTAACGCCCGCGGCGAGTACGGGTGCAAGGACTTTTACGACGACCTTGCGGCCGAGTGCGACTTCTTCGCCGACGAAGACGCGACTCATGCTCCGCCGCCGAGCTCTCGCTCGATGTCATAGGAGGATCCGAGGGCTATTCGGAGCTCGTCGATTAATGGCATTGGGGTGCTTCAGGCTAGGTCGGTGGCCCTCGGAGTAAAGAGCGCGTTTGCCCCGATACGTTCCGCTCGAGTCAGCTGCTGGCGGTCGATTGTTGGTGCCGCACTCAGTAGCCCGCTAAAGATGTCTGGCTTCACCTCAGATAATGAGCTATGTCAGGAGCTGGTTTTAAGCTTGGCCATGCAATTTTCTCGGAGCTTGAAATGAATCGGCGCCTGCGCGACTTGGGTGGGATGGCAGTTATTTGCATGGTTGCGATGTCGTGTGAG
>JANYKY010000220.1 GCA_025357975.1 Gemmatimonadaceae bacterium | reverse complement strand
AGCGCATCCAAACACAGCGAAGTTCGTCGCTACGAAGCTGACATCGTGGCTGCTGAGATACGATCCCCCGGCGTCACTGGTCAGTCAGGTCGCCGCGACATATCTGTCCAGCGGCGGAAACATTCCGGCGATGATTCGTGTCATCCTGACTCCCGCGAACCTTGCAGCGGCCCCCGCGAAGCACAAGCGTCCGTTTCATTTCGTAGCCTCTGCGATGCGGTCGCTGAACCCGGCAGTCAAGGGCGTAGCGGCAATTGCCGGCACCAGACTGGCCGCACTCGGGCAGCAGTCATTCCTGTGGGCGACACCGGACGGGTATCCCGACAAGATTCAGTTCTGGTCCGGGCTCGTGATGCAGCGGTGGAATTTCGGGGATTACCTCGCGAACCTGACAAGCGGTGATGTAGTTGTCGATCCAACGCCATTTATGACGGTGAATACGCCCGACGGAGTTACCGCGTCGATCGACATGTACATGTTTGGCGGAGAAATGCCAGTTCGCACCCGGGACGAGGTGAAGGCTTATCTGGCTGGCGGAACGCTCAACGCTTCGCGTGTGCGTGAAACGCTCGCTCTCGCTATCAATTCGAGCACATTCCAGTGGTACTAGCCGAGGAAAGCAGCGATGCGTGATTGCAATGACGACGGGTGCACCGAATACAACGACCTTTCGCGGCGGCAGTTCATCGCCTGGTCGGCCGGTGCCGCATTTCTCGCCACGGTCATACCGCCCTGGTTGCCGAAGATCGTGCTGGCGGAATCTTTCGCATCAAATCGCGACGTAATTATCTCGATTTTTATGCGCGGTGGCGCCGACGGTTTGTCCCTGGTGGCGCCTTTCTATGACATCGAATACTACAACGGGCGGCCGACGATCGCGATCCCGCGTCCTGACAGCTCGGCTTCGAACAAGGGAATAGCGCTCGACGACAAATTCATGTTTCCGCAGGCGATGTCTTCGTTGCTCGAGCCATTTACCGCGAATGATCTTCTCCTGATACACGGCACTGGCTCAGTCGACACAACTCGTTCTCATTTTGATGCGCAACGCTTTATGGAGGTTGGCAAGCCGCGTGATCCCTCTATCATCACCGGATGGCTTGGAAGACACCTCGCAAGCTCGACCCCCGTTCGCACTAACGCACCGTTACGCGCGCTTGGAATTGCAAATGGCCTGGCGCAAACACTCGTCGGCGCTCCTCATACGTTGCCAATTCCCAATCCCGCAAACTTTTCGCTCGGAGGCAGCGCAACAACGCGCCAGGCACGCACTGACTGGCTCGAGGCTGACTACCTGAACACGGCGGATCCTGTAAAGTCCGCCGCCGTCGATGCCGTTGCCACCGTCGATCTTCTCAAGGTTATCAATTTCACGTCGTACGCGCCCGCAAACGGTGCTGTTTATCCCACGTCTTCGTTCGGGGCGAGTCTTCGCTCTGCGGCTGCTTTAGTCAAGGCCGACATCGGGGTCGAAGCCGTGCAGGTGGACATCGGTGGCTGGGATACCCACTCGGCCCAGGACCCACTCGCCGGGTCAATGGCGACTACAATGACTCAATTCTCGACTGCCCTTGGCGCGCTCTACAAGGATTTGATCGCCGGGGCGCAAACGCAGAACGTGACAGTCGTGATTGTGTCGGAGTTCGGAAGAAACGTACGTGAGAACGGCAGCAAAGGCACCGACCATGGGCGGGGCAACGTGATGTTCTGCATGGGGAAAAACATTGCAGGAGGGCGAGTGATGACGCAGAACTTCGCATCACTCGCCAGGGAAAATCTGGACGCCGGGCAGGATCTGAAAGTCACGATCGATCATCGGGACGTGCTGGCCGAAATCGTCAAGAACCGTCTTGCAAACACCAATCTGCCATTCGTGTTTCCAGACTTCGTGCCGACTGTCCGCGGAGTGACTCGCTAGGCCTGGTCGGTTACTGTTATCTGGCCCGACATTCCCGGATGCACCTTGCAATCGTAGGGAAATACGCCAGCCGTGGTGAATGTGCGCGTTACAACTTTGCTCTTCGTTACCGGTATGCTGGCCGGAGCGCCCGCTTTCGCGACGAAGGTGACGTCGTGTTCGTCCCCGGGGAAATCAAAGCTCACGGTTCCGTTGACCTTGATCACCGTGTTGAACGGACTGAATGCATTTCCGGGCATTTCGACCACTGTCGAGCCCGGAGGCGGAGGGTCAGTGACCCCCACAGATTTGTCGGAGCCGCATGCACCCGCCATCAGCAACAGAAAGGCGGCGCTGATCGGCCCAACGCGGTGACCGAGTACGCGTAAAATGCGAACGATATTTCTCATGTGATTCCGCCCTGGTCCGGTTCCAGATGATAAATAGTCATCCGTGGTCATTAGACGCTCCAATTACGCATTTGTTATGTCCCGCCCAGTAATTTATCCCGCATGACAAACGCAAACTCCATTTGGTCTCTCGTTCTCGCCAGCACATTCAGCGCTTGCGTCTGCACGGCTGCCGTCGCGCAGACGACGCCTCCCTCCGACTCTGCCATTCGTGCAATTCTTACGGACCGGATCGCCACGAGGCGCACAACGGGAATCGTTGTCGCTACCCTGGAGCTCGGTAGGCCTCCCCGGATTTACACAGCTGGTATTTCTGGAGTCGCGGGCGTCTCGCTGGATGGAAATACGGTTTTCGAGATCGGATCGATTACCAAAGTATTTACCAATACCATTCTGGCGGACATGGTGAAGCGCGGCGAAGTCCGTCTCGACGACCCGATCGCGAAGTATCTGCCGCAATCAGTTCGCGTCCCGCAGCGAAACGGCAGGCAGATTACGCTTCTCGACCTTGCAACTCAATCATCCGGGCTGCCGAGGTTACCGACCAACCTGGCGCCCGCGGACGTCACTAATCCCTACGCCGATTATTCGGTGAAGCAGCTCTACGATTTTCTCTCGTCGTACACTCTGACGCGCGACATCGGCTCACAGTACGAGTATTCGAATCTCGGAATGGGAATTCTCGGTCACGTCCTTTCACTGGCGGCTCGCAGGAGCTACGCCGACTTGGTAAAGACGCGCGTTCTCGATCCCCTCGGGATGCATGACACGGGCATTGCACTGACACCTACGATGAAGTCGCACATGGCCCAGGGTTTCGATGCCAACGGCGCTCCGCAACATCTTTGGGATCTGCCAACACTTGCTGGTGCCGGCGCCCTGCGCTCCACCGCGAACGACATGCTCAAGTTTCTCGCGGCCAATCTCGACTCGACGCACGGGCCACTCGGCCCCGCGATGGCGTTTGCACGCGCACCCAAACGCCCTCTCGGATCGAACAACTCGATTGGACTTGCATGGAACAACTTCGAGTCGTTCGGTAGGATGATCACCTGGCACAACGGGGGGACCGGCGGGTTCAGGACGTATATCGGGCTCGACGATGCGCATCACCGCGGTGTAATTGTTCTTACGAATTCGACGAACTCACCCGACGACATCGGATTTCATATTCTCGAGCCGCAAGTTCCGCTCGAGAAGCCCCCGTCAGTTCCGAAGGCTCGCACCGAAGTCCCGATCGATCCATCGAAGCTCGATGCGCTTGTGGGCGTATACGAGCTCGCTCCGAATTTCCAGCTCACGATTACAAAAGAAGGATCGTCGTTGTTTGGTCAGGCCACAGGGCAGGGCAAAGTGCAGATGTACGCCGAATCGGAGACACAATTCTTTCTGAAGGTTGTCGACGCCCAGGTAACTTTTGTGGAAAATCCTACTGGTAAGGTTGACCACATAATTCTTCATCAGGGCGGCAATGATAGCCCCGGGCGCAGGGTGAAATAACTTATTGCCAGCGGTCGTGCTTGTAAGGAATTTGTAATCAGCACCCTGTAAGCACACCACGGCTAGCGAACGCGACTGCGGTCATTGATTTTGCTATTCAATGCCCGCTGCCGACATTCGCTCCTCCACCACAACCCGCCCGATGCCGATAATCGATCGGGCTACGCAGATTGTCCTGCAGCTCGGCCTGATCGCGGTGATGGTAACCGCGCTTATCTACAAGCCGTTCGAGCTCGATCGCTATTTTGTGCCGAAGGAGCTTGTGTTCAACGGCGTTGCGCTCGTTGCCGGCATAGCGCTGTTTGCACGCCGGCGAATGGTGTCGCTCGGTTTTGCGGACATGGCGTTCGTCGTCTTCCTCGCATGGAGCGCGTTCTCTGCAGTGTTCGCGACGAACTACTGGCTCGCGCAAAGAGCGCTGGCACTCAGCGTGTCATCGGTTCTCGTGTTCTGGGCGGCAAGACGTATAGGCCGCGGCGGTGGGAGCCGCGGATTGCTTATCGCCGCTTCGGTTGCGACAATCGTTGCCGCACTCAGTGCGCTGCTGCAGGCGTATGGTTTCGAGAGCGAGTTGTTTACCCTCGCGCGCGCACCCGGCGGAACGCTCGGCAACCGTAACTTCGTTGCTCATGTGGCCGCCATCGGCTTGCCGTCGATCGTGTGGTGCACGATCACCGCGCGGCGCGGTATTGGCGCGCTCTCGGGATCGATTGGAGTCGCACTGGTCGCCGCCGCGCTCTTCCTTTCCCGCTCACGCGCAGCGTGGTTGGCACTCATTGCAGGCGTCGTCGTCCTCGCGTTGCTTCTTGTTGTCTCGCGGAAATACTGGAACAAGGAGATCGTGGGTGGCAGACTGGCGCGGATTGCGCTTGCGGGGGTGATCGGAGCTGTTCTATCGGTTGCACTGCCGAACAGTCTTCACTGGACCAGTGATTCTCCGTACCTCGATTCTGCGCGGGGAGTCGTAGACTATAGAAAGGGAAGTGGAGGCGGACGAATCGACCAATACCGTAACTCGCTGAAGATGTCGGCGGCGCATCCAGTCTTTGGAGTGGCTCCCGGCAACTGGCCCGTTCGGTATGTGCAATACGCGCCCGCCAGTGACAAATCACTCGCAGAAGACGGGATGACTGCGAATCCGTGGCCCAGCAGTGACTGGATTGCATTCATTTCAGAGCGGGGCCTGGTCGCGACTCTCGCGCTCGCCAGCGTCTTTGCCGCGCTATTAGTCGGCGCCATGAGGAGATGGCGAGATGAGCCCGACGGCGATTCAGTGCTGCTTAAGATCGCGGTCGCTTCGACGATCGCCAGCGTTATCGTGGTGAGCTGCTTCGACGCTGTG
>JANYKY010000136.1 GCA_025357975.1 Gemmatimonadaceae bacterium | reverse complement strand
GATTGAGACGCGTCGCGGTGTTAGCCAGGCCGAGCCCGGTGCCTCTCGAGCGTTCTCGCGATTTGCGCGCCGCGATTCCGAGCCCATCGTCGACGATGTCTATCACAAGAGCACCCTCACGAAGATGAATGTTGACGTCGATGATTCCGCCAGCTGCGCGAGGTCCGATGCCGTGCCTGATGGCGTTCTCCACCAGGGGCTGCAACAACAGACTCGGCACAAGCGCACGCCCGAGCGTGTCATCCACGTCGAATCTGACATTGAGTTTGTCGCCGAAGCGCACGCGTTGAATGTCCAGGTAGTGATGCAGGAGTGATAACTCGCGGTCGATAGTGACTTCCTGTTCGTTCGAGCTGTTGAGCACGAGGCGCAGGAAGTCGCTGATGGCCGTAACCATTCTCTCCGCCGCACGCGAGTCAGTGCTGATCAAAGCGATCGCGCTGTTCAGGGCGTTGAAGAGAAAATGCGGACTCAGCTGCAGCTTCAGCGTATCGAGCTCGGCCTGCACGAGGCGGGTCGCGACGCGTTGGCGTTCCGACGATTCAGTTGCAGACTCGATCGCGAGCTGTTCGACCCATCTCGTCGCGTAAACCGCGATCACCCCACCGATCGCAAGGAGGAGCAGTTTCGCCCCTTCGTCGAGCACCGAGATACGCATCAGGCGCACGGCGGAGACGGGGTCTACCATGAGCTGGATCCGACCACTGGCGATGAGCCACGCCAGTAAAAGGGAATATTGCGCGAAGGCGAGTACACCGACCATTGTCGCTTTCCTCACGGACGATGCAACCGGCCTCGCCGCGAGAACTACGAAGAACATCATGAACACCGGCGATCGAAGAGCCAGCACCCCCGACTCTGCAATGGCGTAGCCGCAGATTATTCCGGTGACCGCGGTGATATCGACAATCGCGTTTGCGAGCGGAAGCCATTCAGGAAGGTGGTTTTCTTTGTACCAGAGCACGTATTGCGCGCACGTCCAGATCAGCGTTGGCCCGAGAAGCAGCGCGTTCGCGATATCGAGCTTTGGAGGAAGCGATGCCGAATACGCGGCGGCCGCGAGCGCCAGGAGGAAAAGAATTCCGGCCCGCAGCGCATTCATTATTCTTTCGGCCTTCTCCCGGCGGAGGCGAAGGCTGGCCGGGATCCCGGCCACTGGCGTATCTGAAAAGAACATTCGGATTCCGGATGTGCGCGTTGCGCGCGTCCGGTAGGCTAGCGTGCGGGCACCCGGCACGCCAGCCGGGGCGACGGCCCTTATCAGCATCGGTCCTCTTTCTTCTGTTTGGACTCATTCGGAACGGGCTCCAACGAGCCTCATCATCGGTGATTGGCCGCCCATGAATGCAACCTGTGGCGCCGAACTACGCGGAGAAGCGGTGAGCGTTGCCATTATCGCGGTGAGCGGCAAGCACATCGCCGCGCGGAGAGGCCCGTCAGGGTAGGTTTCTGTCGCATCAATACTAGTCTCCGGATTTGGAGTGGACCGAAAATGATCGGCCGAATAAGTGGTGTGGCCGCAACGGCCCTTCTGTTAACGGGAATGGTGGCGTGCGGCAATCGCCACACGGGCACGCTCACTCCTCATCTCGAGCAGAGGTTTGCGAGTGAGGGCACGACGAGACGAGCGGACGATCTCGATTTTCGTTATACGACGGCGCCCGGCGGCCGTAACTCGAGATGGGAGATACGCCGCGCGTCGATCGTGGTGACGAAGTCTTCTGTCTTCATCCACAAGAACGACAAGATCGGACTCGACATAACCCCGGCGACGCAGCGCGATGTATCCGTCGACAGGTCGGCGGATCGCATAAGGATTCACGCCGGCCGGGGCCAAAGCGAAGAGATATGGTCGTTCGTCCCACCGTCAGACGCTCCGGGTTGGACTACCGATATTCGATCTATTACCAACTTGTCCAAAGGTTCCCGACAGAACTGATCGCGGCGTTAATTGTGCGTCGGCTCGAGTGTGCGGATCCAATGTCTCACATTGTAAAAAGAGAAAATATTGTCAAAGAAAACAAGTGCTCCCGGCGCCTCCGAGCCTGCAGATGATAGCGGACATTCCAGCGTGAATTCAGGCGAAGATTCGAATGCGGACTTCGCATCTCTCGGAATTAGCTCAGCACTTATCGATACGCTCACCGCACTGGGTTACGAGGAACCAACTCCGATCCAGCGCGAGGCGATTCCCCCGTTAGTTGCGGGGCGCGATCTGCTCGGTCAGGCCGCTACAGGCACGGGGAAGACTGCGGCCTTCGCGCTGCCCATTCTCGAGCATATCTCTGCTGACGCAACGCGGCGCCTCGGCGCGCCGCACATCAGTGCAATCGTTCTCGTTCCCACTCGCGAGCTGGCAATGCAGGTGGCCGAGGCGATTCACAGATATGGCAAGTCGTTCGGGGCTCGGGTGCTTCCGGTGTACGGTGGACAGTCGATCCATCAGCAGCTGACGGTTCTACGGCGCGGCGTCGACGTTGTTGTCGCGACTCCTGGCCGCGCGATGGATCACATCAGGCGAAAAACTCTTGATCTGAGTCACCTGCGAACCGTCGTCCTCGACGAAGCCGACGAAATGCTCGACATGGGATTCGCTGAGGATCTCGAAGCAATTCTGAGCGCGACGCCCCCGGAGAGACAGACTGCTTTGTTTTCGGCGACGGTCGCTCCACGGATCAGGTCGATTGCCAAAAAGCACCTGAAGAATCCGGTCAACATTCAGATCGAGGTCGAGCGCGCCGCCGCTGGAGAGATGCCGCGTGTTCGCCAGGTTGCATACATGGTACAGCGCCAGCAGAAGGGCGCGGCTCTCGGAAGGATTCTCGATATTGAAAATCCGGCATCGTCGATCGTGTTCTGCCGCACTCGCACTGAGGTGGACGAGCTTACCGACACCCTGAATGGACGGGGCTACCGCGCCGAAGCCATTCATGGCGGCTTGTCGCAGGAACAGCGCGATCGCGTGATGCGCCGGCTTCGTGAAGGCGGGCTCGATCTGCTTGTTGCGACCGACGTCGCCGCACGGGGATTGGACATCGGTCACCTGTCGCACGTTTTCAACTTCGACGTGCCTTCTTCTCCCGACGCTTACGTGCATCGCATCGGCAGGACGGGAAGAGCAGGGCGCGAAGGAACTGCGATCACGCTGGCCGAGCCGCGTGAATCGCGGATGCTGCGAACTATCGAGCATCATACGAGGCAGAAGATCAAGATCGAACCTGTACCGACGGTGATGGATCTTCGTGAACGTCGTCTCGAAAGCACCAAGAGTGCGGTCCGCGAAGCGACGGCCTCGGGCGACCTCGACATGTTTCGCGGCATCGTGGAGGCCCTGGCGAGTGAGCTCGACGTGATGGATGTCGCCGCCGCGGCCATCAAACTGGCGCATGAGGCCGCTGGAAATCGGGGTGAGGGAGATGAGGACATCCTACCCGTACGGGCTCCCGCGGCAGAGGAAGCTGGTGCTCGAAAAGGGAAACGCTCAAGCACTTCGGAGCGCTCACCAAAAGGCGCTGAAAAGACACACAGGCAGTCCACGCCAGCAGTGAAGAAAGACGGCAAGGCTCGGCCGCGGATGACTCGTCTTTACGTGGGTCTTGGCAGGCGGGCCGGTACGCGTCCAGCCGATCTGGTCGGCGCGATTGCCAACGAGTCCGGGCTGAGCGGAAAAGACATCGGGACAATCGAGATGGGTGACGGGTTTTCGCTCGTCGAGGTGCCGGAGGATGCGGCCGACGCCGTAATCGAGGCCCTGACCGGGGCGAAGATCCGCGGGCAGCGCGTAAACGTGCGGCGCGAGCGGTTCGATGGTCCGAAACGGCCGAAGAAGTAGCTTGACGCGGGATGTGACGCGCTGTATTATACATACATGAACAACAACGCGGCGGCAACAGTGGCGCACTCGGCGCCTCATTTCACACTGTCGCTTCTCCATGTTGCGCAGACCATCGGGGATGAACTCGAAGGTGCACTGAACAAGCTGGGCCTTTCCATGGCCAAACAGAGCGCGCTGACAAAGCTGGCTGAGGCCGGACAGCCGTTGACGTTGAGCGAGCTGGCTGCGCGTCTCAGCTGTGTTCGTTCGAATATCACACAGCTGGTGGATCGCCTCGAAGCGGATGGATTGGTAAGGCGCGTAGACGATGCGGCCGACCGGCGAAGCGTTCGGGCTGAGCTGACCGTGTTGGGTGCGGAAAAGCAGGTTGCAGGGGCCGAAGCAATGACCGCAGCCCAGGATAAGCTTGCGAAACGGCTTTCGCCGTCGGACCGGTCGGCGCTGGAGTCAGCTTTGGGGGCGTTCGGATAGTTTTTTTGGACAGATGGTTCATATATGGAAACTGCAGGTAAGTATAACTCATCACTCGACAATTGAGGCAACGACAATGACACAGACAGACACAACAACCAGCAACACCGTCAAGACCTGGAAAATCGATAGCACGCACACCGGAGTGGAATTCGCGGTGAAGCATCTCATGATTTCGACCGTGAAAGGTCATTTCAGCGATGTCTCGGGCGAGCTCTCGGGCAACATCAACGAACCCGAAAACTTCTCCCTCGATGTGTCGATTGGCACCGCTTCTGTGGACACGAGGCAGGCGCAACGCGACACGCACCTTCGCTCGGCCGATTTTTTCCAGGCGGAGAAGTACCCGGCAATCCTCTTCAAGGGGAAGAAGATTGACGGCGACGTCGCCGATGAATTCAAGCTTTACGGCGATCTCACCATTCGCGAAGTGACGAGAGAGATTGTCCTTGACGTGACCAACGAAGGCGCAGTGGTTGATCCGTGGGGCGGACAGCGAATTGGTTTCAGCGCCAAGGGCAAGATCGACCGTCGCGACTTCGGCCTGACTTATAACCAGGCACTCGAGGCCGGTGGCTGGGTACTTGGAGATGATATCAAGATTTCCGTCGACGTGGAGTTCACCGCCGCTGCTTGACCCGCTGGGCAAAAGCGCACGAAGGGGCGCAACCAGTCAAAATCGGTTGTGGCGCTGCGTGTTCTTCACATTCTTCGTGCGCTTTGTTTCGCGCGTTATGTGTTTGGGTGATCCCAGGCGGTGATCGCGCTCGAGATCGCGGCTTGCGCGAAAAAACAACCGTGGCAGTTTTCGCGCGATGCCTTCTGTCGCGCGACACATTCTCGGAGTCTCCGCATTCTATCACGATAGCGCGGCTTGTCTCATCCGCGACGGGGAGATCATCGCCGCCGCGCAGGAAGAGCGCTTTACGCGCAAAAAGGGAGACGACGCATTTCCCGCGGAGGCGATCGACTTCTGCCTTGCTCGTGCAGGCATCGCGGTAAACGATCTCGAGGCTGTCGTGTTCTACGACAAGCCCCTGATCAAGTTCGAAAGAATCCTCGAGACATATATAGGTGTTGCGCCTCGCGGCTTCAGCTCGTTCCTGAAAGCAGGCCCGCTGTGGGTGAAAGAAAAACTCTATACAGACAAAGCGATTCGCGACGGCCTCGGTAAGTTCGACGGCAAACTTCTCTACGCTGAGCACCACGAGTCGCACGCTGCGAGCGCCTTTTTTCCATCGCCCTTCGACGAAGCCGCAATCCTTACGGTCGATGGCGTCGGTGAATGGGCAACCGCGTCCATCGGAATTGGAACGGGCAATGACATCGAGCTGATCAGGGAGCTCCAATGGCCCGACTCGCTGGGCCTTCTCTACTCCGCGTTTACGTATCAAGCCGGATTCAAGGTGAATTCGGGCGAGTACAAAATCATGGGCCTCGCTCCGTACGGCGAGCCGAGGTACGTAGACGCGATTTACAAGCATCTCATCGACCTGCGCGAAGATGGCTCGTTTGTTCTCGACCAGAAGTATTTCAACTACCTGAGCGGGCTGACGATGACGACTGGAGCCTTCGATGACCTGTTCGGAGGCCCGCCTCGGATTGCTGAATCAGCGCTGACGCAACGCGAGATGGATCTCGCCCGAAGCATTCAGGTGGTGTGCGAGGAGATCGTGCTGCGCATGGCGCGTACCGCCCGCAACCTTACGGGAATACCAAGACTTTGTCTTGCTGGTGGTGTCGCATTGAACGCTGTGGCGAACGGCCGCGTCGTAAGGGAAAGTTCTTTTGACAGCGTGTGGATTCAACCCGCCGCCGGAGACGCTGGGGGCGCGCTCGGCGCGGCACTCCTCGGCTGGTATCGCCATTTTGACGAAAAGCGCCGTGTCGTTTATCCCGATGGAATGAAAGGAGCGGAGCTGGGCCCATCATACAGTGACGACGAGATTGAAGCGGCACTCACAGCGGCAGGCGCCGTGTTCGAACGTGTGACGACGGCAGATCTCCTTGCACGCACAGCTCGATTGCTTGCGGAAGAGAACGTCGTCGGGTGGTTTCAGGGGCGCATGGAGTTCGGCCCGCGAGCGCTGGGCGCGCGAAGCATTCTCGCTGATCCGCGAAGTCCGCGCATGCAGTCACTCATAAATCTGAAAGTGAAGTTCCGCGAAGGATTTCGTCCTTTCGCGCCAAGTGTGCTGGCGGAGCGCGCGCCAGAGTATTTCGAGCTCGAGGGCGAGTCTCCGTACATGCTGGTTGTCGCACCAGTGCTGGCCAGGCGGCGAATCACGAGTAAGAAACCCGTTGGGGACCAGTGGGGAATCGATCGCCTCAACATTCCACGGTCAGATATTCCGGCGGTGACTCACCTTGATTACTCCGCTCGCATTCAAACAGTGACTGCAGAGCGTACTCCATTTTATTTCGCGTTAATTACCGAATTCGACAGGATCACGAGCTGCCCGCTACTCGTGAATACTTCTTTCAATGTGCGGGGCGAGCCAATCGTTTGTACGCCGGAGGATGCGTATCGCTGCTTCATGCGGACTCATCTCGACTATCTAGCCGTCGGCTCGTTCATCCTTTCAAAAAAAGCGCAGCCCGATTTCGACGACGATGCGTGGCAGAATTCAATTCCCCTGGACTGAATAGTTGAAAAGCACATCCGACTCTGTCTACACGGCCGCGAAAGGGAAGCGTTTCGCCACTACTCTTGCAGTGGCTTTTGCAGTGCTCGCTGCAATCGGGTACCTTCGACACAGGCCGACGACATCGATTGCGTTTGGGACGCTGGCCATTTTCTTTCAAGCCGCTGCCCTGGCAATCCCGGCCCGGCTCGAACCTGTCGAACGGGCATGGATGGGTCTCGCGCATGCAATGTCGCGCGTTACAACGCCAGTCTTCATGTCTATCGTGTACTTTGTCGTGCTTACGCCGATCGGCCTGGTTCGACGGCTGGTCGCGGGAAATCCCCTCGTGCACAAGCCGGTCGCAAACAGCTACTGGGTCGGGCGCAAGAAATTGGAGAAGGCAGCCGCTCGCAGTCGGATGGAAAGACAATTCTAGGGGTGATGAGATGGCTTCTGGCGGTTTGATGGGAGAGTTGTGGGCGTTCATGAGAGAGCGGAAAAAGCTGTGGCTGCTGCCGATTCTCATCGTTTTGGTGGTCGTTGGCGGTCTCCTCGTTTTCGCGCAGGGCTCCGCGCTGGCGCCGTTTATCTATACCATCTTCTAGGTGGGAGTGGCGCGCAGGAAAAAACTCGACGCCAGGTCGGACAGGGCGAGGCCTCCTGGCCCTCCAGCGCAAAAGGTGCCGCTGTCGCGTGAAAAGGCTGCACTTTTTCTTGCGATAACTTTGCTTCTTCCGTTCGTACTCGTCGGACTGCTGGAGATTGGTCTCCGCATGGGTGGGTATGGCGGCGATCTATCGGCCTTCGAGACACCGCCTGCGCTCCACGGTGTCTACAAGGTTCCGAGCGAAAACGTTGGCAAGCGTTATTTCCCCGACGAGCAATATCCGCCGTCGCCGCCCGGGGATGCGTTTCTCGTGCGAAAGCCAGCGCATTCGATGCGGCTGTTCGTCATGGGAGAGTCATCCGCGGCCGGATTTCCGTATCCACCCAATGGAACCTTCGCTCGCGTGATCAGGGACGCACTCAGCGACGTTCTCCCAAACGACACAGTCGAAGTAATCAATCTCGGAATGGCGGCGACGAACACATTCGCCATCGCCGATCTGGCGCGCGATGTAATTCGCGAGAGACCTGACGGGGTTCTCATTTACGCCGGGCACAATGAGTACTACGGTGCGCTCGGCGCAGGTTCTACTGAATCGCTTGGGTCATTCCCATCGTTCGTGCGACTCTACCTGCGTCTGCAGAACTTCAGGACTTTTCTGCTCCTGAGAAACGCTGTGAGCAAGACGTTCGCGCTAGTTCATGGCGGCCGATCGACGAAAGAGATTGAGGCTGACGCGAGCCGCATGGAAAGCGTTGTCAGTAATCAGCGGATTGTTCTTGGAGACGCCACCTACAAGCGTGGTGTAGCTCAGTACGAGAGCAATCTTCGCTACGCGATCGGATTGTTTCGCCGTGCAGGGATACCTGTGTTTGTCGGGAGCACGCCGAGCAACCTGCGGGACCTTGCTCCGTTCGGGCCCAATGCTGCGCCGCCGGATAGTAACGCGACAAAGCAATTTTTTCTGGCGAAGGCTTCTCTCGCCGCGGGTGACACGGGGCTGGCCGCAAAGCAATTCGGCAAGGCACGTGATCTCGACGTGATCAGGTTTCGCGCGCCGGGAGAATTTCAACCTCTGGTGCAGAAAGTTGCTCGCGAAAGCGGAGCGACTTACGTGCCGGTGGTTGAAGGATTTGCTGCATCAGCACAGTACGGGATTCCGGGATTCGATCTTTTTCTGGAGCACGTGCACCCAAACCAGCGCGGTTATGTATTGATCGCGCAGCTCTATTTCGATGCCCTGAAGAAAGCAAATTTTCTCGGCCGCAAATCGGACACTACACGTCTAGCTGCGTGGGACGAATACACAAAGCGAATGAAACTGACCCCGCTCGATCAGCGCATCGCGTATCACACGATTCGAACAGTGACAACACGTTGGCCGTTCGTTCCCGTTTCGAAGAACCAGGACTATCGAGGCACGTATCACCCTGTCGACCTGCTCGATAGCATCGCATTCAACGAATCGCGTGGTGGAATGGCGTGGGCGCAGGCGAAAATGATGGCTGCGCAGGCTTATTCAGCTCGCGACAAGCCGGATAGCGCTGTCGCCGAGTATGATGGACTTATCAGGGACGAGCCCGGAATTGAGGTCGCATACCGTTTTGCCGGGCGTGCGTGGCTTGCCGGAAATCACCCCGAGCTGGCTCGGCCGTATCTCGAAAAAGCGTTTGCTCTGGAACCGTCTGCCTTGACCGCGTACGGCCTTGGCGTGGTTGCGATGCAGATGAAAGAGGTTCCCCGTGCGATCCAGTACTTTGGTCGCGCCACTCAGATGGCGCCCAACATGGCGCCCGCGCTGTACCAGCTTTCTCTCGCATACGGCCTATCGCGCGACCTTCCGCATGCGCAGAGTACAGCGTTGAGACTCGTGCAGGTCGCTCCGAACTTTCCGGGACTTGCTCAATGGATGACAACTATAGGTATGGTGAGGCGCTAATGAATTCCAGGATTATTCTCACGGCGATCGCTCTTGTCGTGGCCGTCAGCGGCTGTGCGCATGCTCCAGCGCACTCCGATCGCGTCGCGGTTGCATATGCGACCATTGCTAACGCAAGCGGCGAGCAGAAAGCCACCGCTGAGATGTGGCAGGATATGGAGAACGTCGTTCATGTGGACATCAAAGTGAGCGGCATGCCGCCAGGTTCCCATGGTCTTCACTTTCACGCGGTCGGCAATTGCGATTCGTCGCCAGCTGCTGCGTTCGCTGCGGCGGGCGCGCATTTCAATCCACTCGGCAGGCAACATGGATTGGACAATCCGGTGGGACCTCATGGAGGCGACGCGCCAAACCTGGCAGTCTCCGCAGATGGAACAGGTCACGCATCGTTTGCAACCGATCGAATATCGCTTACCGAAGGGTCGACTTCATTGTTCGACGCTGACGGCAGCACGATCGTGATCCATGCTGCCGCAGACGATCAGATGTCGCAGCCGGCGGGCAACTCAGGGGCGAGGATTGCGTGCGGAGTAGTGCGGCGCGCTCGGTAACGAGCCGCAAGGTGCCC
>JANYKY010000118.1 GCA_025357975.1 Gemmatimonadaceae bacterium | reverse complement strand
TGTCGCCTTCGTCTTTCGCCTTCTGCTTGAGCTCGAGAAAGCGATCTTCGTCGAGCAATTCATTCTGCTCGACTTCCTGTTCGCCCTTCTCGATTACGACGTAATTCGAATAATAGATGACCTTTTCGAGATCACGAAGCGTGAGGTCCACGAGGTTTCCCATGGGACTTGGAAGAGTCTTGAAGAACCAGATGTGGGCGACGGGTACGGCGAGCTCGATGTGCCCCATGCGCTCGCGACGAACGCGGGCAAGAGTCACTTCGACGCCGCAACGATCGCAGATCACGCCGCGATAACGGATGCGCTTGTATTTGCCGCAATGGCATTCCCAGTCCTTCACGGGTCCGAAGATCCGCTCGCAGAAGAGACCATCCTTCTCCGGCTTGAAGGAGCGGTAGTTGATGGTCTCGGGCTTCAGTACTTCACCCCACGACCACCACGTACGGAGACCCGACATCTCGAGTCTCTCGCGCTCCTTTGGATCCTTGGGTCCGCGCATCTCCTCGGGCGAGGCGATGCGGACCTGGATGTAATCGAACGAAGATGCGCGGGTCTCGCGCGAGCTGCGAAAATCAATCATGAATTATTCCTCGCTCCCGTTACCGTTGTTTCCGACACCGGAGCTGTTGTTGCCCAGTCCATAGCCGCTCGACGCATTCGCTCCCATGCTCACGTGAATGCCAAGCGCCTTCAATTCCTGCACGAGCACATTGAACGACTCCGGAATACCGGGCTCAGGCAGATTCTGCCCCTTCACGATCGCTTCGTATACTCTGCTGCGACCGTTGACGTCGTCCGACTTGACTGTCAGGATTTCCTGCAAGGTATGAGCAGCTCCGTATGCTTCGAGCGCCCACACTTCCATCTCTCCAAAACGTTGCCCACCGAATTGAGCCTTACCCGCCAGCGGCTGTTGCGTGACCAGCGAATACGGTCCGATCGAGCGCGCGTGAATCTTGTCGTCGACCAGGTGTGACAGCTTCAGCATGTACACTTCGCCGACGGTGACCGGATTCGAGAATGTCTCGCCCGTTCTTCCATCGCGAAGCCGAACTTTGCCGCCCGCCGAAATGCCAGCGAGGCGCATCAGCTCTGCTGCCGCAAGATCCACATCGATGTCGCCTTTCTTTCCAAGCGACGTAGCAAGCGCCGGAAGTTCGAGTGAGCCGAGCACCGATGTCTCTTCGGCACTGCGGCGCTTCTCTACCAGGCTTCCTGCTGCCTTGTACAGCGCCTTTGTCTGCGCGCTGATCTCTTCGTCTTCATCTGCACCGCGGTGGAATGCGAGCTGATTGTCCATCTCGGTGTACTCGCGTGCTGCGAGCTCCTTTGCGGAAGCCGTGATGAAGTCACGAATGCGATTGTACACGTCGCGCGTTTCAGCACTGACACCACGTTTCGCGAGGTCGTTGATCGTTGCATCTGCGAGAAGCTCGACTCGCGCTCCTTCACCAACGAGGTCGTGGCGAGTATCTGCAACGATACCGCGAATCTCGGAGTCCGATATTTTCACTGCCGGCGTGCGCAAATCGAGCGCGTCTCTTACCCACGTAACAGCCGCAAGCTTGAGCAGCAATCCGATCTCACGCTCGTTCGCTCCCTGGAAGACCGGAGTCTTCGCGTAGAAGCCAAGCAGTCTTGCCGCCCATCCAAGATGGGTTTCGAGAATCTGCCCGACGTTCATACGGCTCGGCACGCCGAGCGGGTTGAGAACGATGTCCACCGGCCGCCCATCGGGCAGGAACGGCATGTCTTCTTCAGGAACGATGCGGGCAACGATACCCTTGTTGCCGTGACGTCCCGCCATCTTGTCACCGACCGAAATCTTTCTCTTCTCGGCCATATAAACCTTCACAAGCTGAATGACGCCCGGGGGCAGCTCATCCGGCTGAAGCACTCTGTCGATTCTTTCTTCCGCCTTCTCCTCGAGCTTCGCCTTCTCATCATTGGCTGCCTCGATGATCGTCCGGATTTTTTCGTTCGCTCCCTTGTTTTCGACGCGGAACGTCTTGAGGTCGAGCGTCGAAATCTTGAGATCGCTGAGTATCGCTGGCGTGATCCTGGTTCCCGAGGGAATTGCTTCTTCGACCGTGCCGCTCTTCAGCGCAAGCGAGATTGTCTGGCCGTCGAGCAGATCCTGAAGCTCGGCGTCTCTCACTTCGTTGACGCAAATCTTTTCTTCGCCTTCGAGACGACGGATTTCTCCGATTCTCTCACCGCGGTCCTTTTCGACGACCTGGTCGTCTACGCGCGAGAAGATCTTGACGTCGATGACGACGCCTTCCATTCCCGGCGGAACCTTCAGCGAAGAATCCTTAACGTCCTTCGCCTTCTCACCAAAGATTGCGGTCAGCAGCTTCTCTTCTGGTGACAGCTCCGTCTCACCCTTTGGTGTGATCTTGCCGACGAGAATGTCGCCTGGCTTCACGTGCGCGCCGATGCGGACGATGCCGCGCTCGTCGAGATCCGTCAGCGCTTCTTCAGCGACGTTCGGAATTTCACGCGTGATTTCTTCCTGCCCGCGCTTCGTGTCGCGCACGTGCAGCTCGAGCTCCTGAATGTGGATGGACGAGTAAACGTCCTCCTTCACCAGTCGCTCCGAGAGAACAATTGCATCCTCGAAGTTGTGTCCGTACCACGGCATGAACGCCACCGTGACATTCGCGCCGAGGGCAAGCTGTC
>JANYKY010000112.1 GCA_025357975.1 Gemmatimonadaceae bacterium | reverse complement strand
CGTTTGGCCCGTCCTTCCACCGGCCAATAACAGACCTCGAAGAGCAACTTCAAAAATCGCTGGGTAATGCCTACGTCGTCGAGCGCGAGCTCGGTGGCGGAGGCATGTCACGCGTTTTCGTCGCCACTGAGACCTCACTCGGCCGCAAGGTGGTGGTGAAGGTGCTGCCATCCGATTTCTCGAACGCGGTGTCGATGGCGCGTTTCCGCCGCGAAATCTCGTTGGCGGCTCAGCTACAGCATCCGCACATCGTCCCAATGCTTACTGCGGGCGAGACTGAGGGTCTGCCGTACTACATCATGCCGTTTGTCGAGGGAGAATCCCTCCGAGCCCGACTCTCCGGCGGGATCCCGGTAGCCGAAGTCATTCTGATTGCACGTGACGTTGCGCAGGGCCTCGAGTACGCGCATGCAAAAGGAGTCACTCACCGCGACATGAAACCGGATAACGTGCTGCTCGTTGGAAATTCAGCGATGATCACTGATTTTGGCGTGGCGAGAGCTCTTACCGATGCAACAACAACGGGGTCGCTGACCTCTGCTGGAATCGCGGTTGGAACGCCGACGTATATGGCGCCGGAGCAGGCGTCCGCCGATCCAGATACAGATTCGCGCGCGGACATCTACGCCTTTGGCGTGATGTTGTACGAAATGCTTGCGGGCCACCCGCCGTTTGCTGGGCGAAGCATGCAAGCCACACTCGCTGCGCACGCCGTTGAACTTCCGGGTTCCATTCTGGCACTTCGGCCGGCCACACCGCCAATGCTCGCGGATCTCGTGATGCGATGCCTCGAGAAGCGCCCTGCCGACAGACCGCAAAGTGCAACCGAGATCGTCCGCTCGCTCGATACCATCGCAGCCGGAACGCAGGTATCAACGCCAGTTACATCAACGTCGGCTATTGGCCGAGGGCTGAGTGCGGGCACGATGGTTCGTGCAGGTGCGGTGGTACTGATCTCGGTAATTGTCCTCGCTGCAGCAATGTGGTGGCGAGAACGCCCCGCCAGAGACGATGCGAGCAGCATGCGCTCAATCGCGGTGTTGCCATTCGATAACACGAGCGGTGACACGACGTATGCTTATCTAGGGGACGGCATAACGGATCACGTGCGCGACGCGTTGAACGAAATACCTGGTCTCACCGTGAAGGCGCGAAGCTCATCCCGCCAGCTGAAAGGTCACGACGCGCATGAAATCGGATCGAAGCTCGGCGTCGCAGTTGTCCTGCAGGGAAGCGTCAGTCGTTCCACTTCGCGCCTTCATGTGACAGCCGAGCTTGTGCGATCCGCGGACGACGTTTCGCTCTGGAGCAGCACATTCGATGGCAGCCCCACTGAGCTCGCAGGTATTCAGGACACAATCACCCGAGCTGTTACAGGAAAGCTTCACCTGACAGCTGGGAATGCATCCAGCCGCGCGCACACGAATGGTGAGCGGGGGACGAGGGACATCGAAGCCTATGAGCTCTTTCTGCGGGCGCGACATGCATTCGACACTTTCGATTTCGGACAAGCGAGCAGGCTGCTGGGTCAAGCGGTCATGCGAGATCCACAATTCGCTCGCGCCCACGCCTACCTTGGGATGTCGTACGCCGATGAAGCGAGTCTCGGCACCGAGTCCGTTGATTCGCTGAACACGCTGGCCCGTGCGAGCGTGAAACGCGCGTTGGCGCTCGACTCAACAGTAGCGGCAGCATACGTCGCGCAGTCTTTGGTCCTGTGGAATGAAATGCGGCTTGCGGAAGCGGTGCCGCCGCTGGAGAAGGCTGTGTCTCTGGACTCTGGCGACGCGGACGTTCTTACGGCTTACGCGGATGCTCTTGGCGCGATCGGCCACATCGACGAAGCGCTGGTTCAGGTGAAGCGTGCACGAGGCAGAGACCCCCTGTCCGTGAATGCTCTCGGATACATGGCGTATCTCTTTGGCGTGTCGGGCCGGTACGGATTAGCGATTCAGAACATCAAGGCGACGCTCGCCGTAGATCCAAAAAACGTGCTGCTACACCAGGGCCTTGGATTTTTCTTCGCGTTCAACGGAATGGCGGATAGCGCCACCACAGAGTTGGAGACAGCGTTCAAGCTGGACTCCACACTTTACAATGGCCGCAGTAACCTGGTTTTCGGATATGCGGCGGCTGGACGATGGAAG
>JANYKY010000100.1 GCA_025357975.1 Gemmatimonadaceae bacterium | reverse complement strand
TGCGGCCTGTGGCTTGTGGCTTTTAGCTCGCGTTATTGCCCCGGCGGTTATCTTGGCCGACCGGATGTTTGTTGGTCTTTCCTTAAACGAGGTGGGAACGAGAATGAACCAGCGAATACTTCTCGCAACGCTCGGCGCCGGTGTCTTGGGTCTTGCAGCGTGTGCGCACAATGTCCCGGTCGAAGGGACAGCAAGTCCGTCTTCCTCGGTCTCAATGGCTGGAGGAGGCCGATGGTCGGCAAGAATAGCGTCAGTAACACAGAACCGCGCGGACATGACGCAGAGCACACGCGACAATAGCTACGGCTCCGCGGAATGGACGGCTGGTGCGAGTCCATCGCTCTCCGCGGTGAATCTCGTCTTCACGTATGCGGGACAGGATCGCGATCTCTATTGGGCACTGGCCGCCGGCAGTTGCGGCACGGCTTCCCTTCCGCTCCTTCCGCTCTCCAACTTTCCCGGATTGAGCGTTGGAAGCGGAGGACGGACACAGGTGACTACTTCTCTGCCAATCGACCTGCCGTCTAGCGGGGCCTATCACGTGGATGTGTACCGCGATCGTTCCGGTGGTCCTGAATCGCTCGTCGGATGCGGTAACATGAGGTACTCGGGGAAGTAGCTAACCGAGCAGGGAAAGTCTGGAAAGCAAAAAGGGCACGCCTCCGACATGGAGGCGTGCCCTTTTCTTGAAACTGCGACCCTTATTGCTCCGGGAACACCGGGTTCGGCGATGCTCCGCCGTAGGTGTAAACGGTCATGCCGAGAGTCTCCAGTTCGCTTGCAGGAACTGGGAGGTGACGCGGCGTGCCCTTCTGGAGATTGCTGCCACCCTTGGCTGCCCAGATGTTGCCGATCGGGAGGCCATTATAAGTGACGCTCGTATCGATACGACGACGATCGAACCAGCCCTGACCAGCGCCGGTGTCGAACAGCTCGACATCGCGCTCGTAGAAGATCGCGCCGAGGAGGTCGTTCTTGGCCGTTCCAGCCGTTACCGGCGGCAGGCCACCTCTTCCAACACGGGTCTTGTTGATGAGCGTTGCTGCACGGTTCAGGTCGCCACCCGTGCGGATCAGCGCTTCAGCAATCAACAGGTCGTTTTCTGCGGCTAACACGTACGGTGCCGGTCCGAGTAGCGAATTGTCGTTGTAGAACGAAGCGTTGATGTAACGAGCGTGTGACCACTGGGAGAAGAAGTACACACCGCGTGCTACTGAGTACGGAATGGATTTCTCAAACCAGAAGTCTGCGCCAGATTGCTCGACGTTGCCCTTGGCATCCGTTGGGGCGCCACGCGCAAATCGAAGATCTGCAATGGTCGGGAACGGCGGCGGCGTCGTCGACGTGTATTCGGGGGGCTGTGTTGGATCAGCTTCCTGAATGATGCGCTGATCGACACGCACCCAGCTACCATCGGCAAGATCGCCGTATCCCTTTGTTACGTCATACCAGGTTGTGCCGCCGTCGCTCTCGATCGTGAGATTGAACGGCGTCGCGCCCGTCGAAATTCCGGCGTTCGCATAAGTAAGCACCTTTGCCCAGTCAGTCGCCGCGTTTTCTGTGGCGTTGCGGGCGTTGTAGGCAACCACGCGAGCGGCGAGCGTGTTACCCATTCTCGCGAAATTCGGTGCCGTCAGGGTGAGGCCAGTGGACGTGAAGTCGGTCGGGATCGTCCAGGACTGGCCGGCAGCGGCTGCGATAGCCTTATCGAAGCTGGCAAGAGCCGCATCTCTGACAGCCTTGTTGTCGACCAGTGTCGGTGTCCCGGACGTCTCATCGGTTACGACGAAACCTTTGTCGAAAACCTGCGACTCGAAGCCAAGGGTCATGCCTTGCACCATGTAGGCAAACGCCTTGAACTGCGGCGTCTCGTCCGCCGCGCTTGCTCCGGTTGCAACTCGAACGCCATTCTTGATCGCCTTCAGGCCGTCATTTGCGGCGCCAAGTGCTCCGTAAATCGCGTTGTACGGGCTCGATGACACCCGGCCGTCGCCTGCGGCGGAGCTATTGTTGTACGCAATGCGCGGCTCCTGACCGTTGAATCGCGCACCGAAGTTACCGAACGCCATGGTCATCACATCGGCCATGACGCCCGTTGCGATGCCCGGATCAGGCTCGCCAAAAGCATCGGCCCCGCCTTGCATCGCAAGATATGCGGTGTTGTAGGAGCTGCCGATGAGCTGCCGAACATCTGACGGCGACGAAATCGCGCGAGCAACGTCTGGCTCGTTCGGGTTCGTGACGTTGAGGTCCGGACTGCAAGCTGCAGCAAGCGCCAGAACTGCAGCGCCTCCGGCCAGCTTTGCGAATCGATTATTAAAGTTCATGAGTTATATGTGTCCAGGTGATGCGGAGATGGCGCCGGGCCAATCGGCCCGGCACAACCCCCGATCTGTTGGGTTTAGAAACCGACTTCGATCTGGCCGGTAAGCTGGCGGAAGCTCGGATAACGGAAGCCGTCAACTCGGAAGTTGAAATCTCCATTCGAGCTCGATTCTGGATCAAAGCCAGAGTACTTCGTCCACGTCTTCAGGTTGCGGCCAATGAGTGCAACCTTGACGCTTCTTCCCTGACCGAGGAAGTGCATCGAGTTCATCAGTCCCTGAGCGACGTTGTAGCTGAGTGAAAGCTCACGGAGTTTCACGTAGCTGCCATCCTCGACGAAGTAGCTGTTTGGCTCGAGGTTGTTATAAAGACCAACCGTGTAGTATTCCAGCGCCTTCTTGTTTTCCTGCGGCTTGCCGAACTGATCGACTGCCGCGGTGCGAAGATCCTGGAACATCCACTGCTTGGTGAAGTTGTAGATGCTGCCGCCACGGGTTCCGTCGAGGAGACCGTAAACCGTGAAGCCATGGAAGCGAAGTGTATTCGCGAAGCCAAAGGTGTAATCCGGATTCACGTCGGCGATCTTGACCTGATTGCTACGATTCGAGTTCACGTAGGCAATCAAACGTTCGGCCGTCGTACCACGCGTTCCCTTGGCAACGACGTATCCCTCATCATTGATCTCGTAGAGGGAGTTCAGATCCTTGCCGGCATTCAGCGGGTTGTCGGCAAGCTCGGCAATCGAGCGTGCCCAGCGCTGGCCGTAGATGACACCCAGCTGTTCACCCGACTTGTAGAAGAAAATCGCCTGGCCCTGCGAGCCCGATCCAACGCGGAATGGAGCACGGTTGAGCTCATCGATCTTCTGGCGCGAGCGCTCACCCGTCAGCGTGAAGTTATAGCTGAAGTCCGGGCGATCTAGCACGCGAGTGTTCAACGAGCCTTCCAGCGTACGTCCACCAATTCTCGCGGCGTTCTGCCACTGGGACGTGAAGCCACCGGATTGAGCAAGAGAAAGAGGAACCTGAAGGAATGCACCCTCGGTATGGCGATCCGACTTTACAACTTCAAGGTCAAAGCGGTCGAGGAAGGTTGCATTCAAACCGACTTCATTCTCGGTCTGCTTGGCCGGCTTCAGATCCTTGTTGCCGAGCGTGTTCTTTGAGATCGTTCCAGCATTCACCTGATAGGTCTCGTACTGATAATCGAAACCTGGGCGAAGACCTGCTGTTCCTCTTGCAGCGCGGAGTTTCAGATCCTGGAAGCCTGGGATGTGGAAATCCTGGCTTATTCTCCAGGCACCCGAGATACCGTAGTAGTTGGCCCGACGGTTGTTCACGCCAAACAACGACGATGCGTCGCGACGTCCGACGAGTTGCATCAGATAGCGATCGCCGTAGTTGAAGTTCTGCACAACATTTCCGTTGAGCGTGCGGATCGTCTGCGTCGACGAGCTTGCATTGATCGTACTGGCATCGGCCGCATTCAGATCAGGAACCGAGGCGACCTTCAGACCGCTAGAACCAGATGAGGTGTTGAAAAACACGTTGCGCTCTTCCTCATACTGGTAGGTCGCGCGAGTAGCAGAGTGAAGCTGGCCGAGCGAAAAGTTCGCGAGCCCTGAGACCTGCGAATTTGCCGCCTGGTTATTCGTCGTGCCAAGCGCCAGCGATCCGGTTGTCTGCTGCTCGGTGGTCGTGTTGCCGCCGATAAGTCCGCGATCGAGAAAGTTGGAGCTGCGATCGTTAAGACGGTCAGTGCCGTAGCCAGCATCGAACGTAAGCCAGCCGAATGGACGATAACGGCCGGAGAACGAACCGATGATGCGCTCGCGACGATCGTTATAGGAACGCTGTGCGAGGTCAAGCAGCGGATTACCGCGGGCCGTCCCACCAGCAGCGGCAACAGGCAACACCGGGGAGTACTTCGTACCGCAAGCAGCCTGTGTCGGTGCGGAGAAATCGCATGCAGAGGTCGCATTCGGATACGTAAGATTGACATCCGGAGGTGCCTGAAGCAGCGCAAAGAAGGTCGAGCCTGAACCGGACGCGATGGTTCCCGGATTCTGGTCGTTGTACGAAATGCCATACGTCAACGCGGCCGACATGTCAGCCTTGCTGCCGAGACCCTGATCGAGGTTCAGGCGCAGGTTCTGACGACGGAAGCCTTGCAGCAGTGGCAGAATTCCACGATCGGTATCTCGGCTGAACGAAGTCGAGAAGTTGGTGTTGTCACGGCGCATGGCGATCTGCGCGTAGTTCGTGACGTTGCGGCCATCCTGAAGGTTGGCCTTGACCTGATCACGCCACGTGCCGGCCGGGAACGGGTTGTCTGCGTAGTGATTGGCCTTGAGGAGGCGCTGGCCAGAACCCGCAATGACGAAATTTCCACTCGCGTCAAGCGAGTCTGCATTGTGATCGAGAAGCGCAACGTAGTGCTCGACCGAGCTCGTACCGAACTCATTACGGGTCAGGAAGCTCACCTTGCCTTCTGGTGAATCCTTTCCACGCTTGGTCGTGACTGCGATGACACCTGATGCAGCGGACGATCCGTAGGTATTGGCGGAAGCCGCACCTTTCAGAACTTCGATCGTCTCGATGTCATTTCCATCGATGTCGGCAAGACCGTTCTGCGAGATGACGCCGTCGATGATGACGAGCGGCTCCTGTCCACCCACGCCAAGATTAGTCGATGTGCGCACGCGGACAGCGGGCGAGGAGCCCGGCTGGCCCTGCGTGAAGGATACGCGCACGCCTGCAACCTTACCGGCAAGTGCCGAGGCCGGTGAAATGGCTGGAACGTCCTTCAGCTGCGCGGCGCCAACGTGACCGACGGAAATCGTCAGGTTCTTGGCGGAGGTAGCTTCGGCGACACCGGTGACGATAACGTCTTCGATTTTGCTTGCTGCTTCGGACACGGTGAAATTCTGCACCGATGATCCAGCACTGATCGTAATGTTGCGGCTGACCGGAGCAAAACCGATGCGACGCGCCGTGATGACGACGTTCTGTCCGACTGAAGATGACGGCACAGTCATCGTATAGGTGCCATCGACTTTCGTGTTTCCACCGACACCGAGACCAAGGGTCGGGATAACGACGCTGGCTCCGGGAATTCCCTGCCCGGCTGTGTTCGTGACGCGGCCGGTGATCACTGTCTGGGCCTGTGCGCTCGATGCAATCGCGGACGATGCAATGAGAACCAGACCGGCAGTGAGCAGCCGTCCGACTCGTCTAAGACTGATCATGTTTGACCTCAAATTCAAAAAGTGTGGCCGGCCAATCCGTTCTATAAAGAAAGCCGGGTAAACCATTTTCGCTTTGGTGCTGTCTTCATCCGTGGGCGGATCCACTCGCTCGCTCGGGCTGGTCACAAGCGGGGCCGGGGTCGGCTACGGAGGCCAAACTCTCAATAACTTATTTCTG
>JANYKY010000087.1 GCA_025357975.1 Gemmatimonadaceae bacterium | reverse complement strand
CGATTCAATAACAAGAAGGCCCGCGAGAAATCGCGGGCCTTCTTGTTCTCAGAAATTTCGCTATTGAGTAATGGGCTGTCCGAAGAAATCGCGGATCGTAATTGGCCCGGCATTCACTGCCTTCAACCCCTGTTCGATGCTTTTCCTGTCACCGACGACGACGATTGCCAGTGAAGAAGGGTTGATGTACTGCCGTGCCACACGTTGCAGGTCGGCCTGTGTGACTGCTTCGATATTGGTCACGTAATTATTGTAGTAATCCAGCGGTAACCCGTAGAGAGCAACAGGAACGAGCTGAGCTGCGATCTGTTGAGTTGTCTCAAAATCTCCAGGCATGCCGAGCTGTAGATATCGCTTTGCCTTGCGCAGCTCGACCGAGGGAATCGTATCACGAATGGCATTGAGCTCATTCATGAATTCCACCAGGCCTGAATCAGTTTTCGCCGCTACTATTTCGGCTGAAGCCGTAAACGGACCGGCTGATTGGCGCATATCGAATCTCGAGCCCGCACCATAGGTGTAACCGTGCTTCTCACGGAGGTTCTGGTTCAGGCGACTCGTAAAGGATCCCCCGAGAATCGTGTTGAGAACGTTGAGCGAGAAATAATCTCTCGTTGAGCGCGGAACCCCGACGCTTCCGATACGAAACGATGACTGCGCGGCGCCTGGCTTGTCAATAAGGTAGACCGTCGTAGTTGTTGCTTTGGGCGGATCGGTGAAGTGGTAGTCGGCAATCTTTCCGCGCTGCCATCCGCCGAACAACGCACCGATCTTTCGTTCTATTTGCGCCGGTGTAACGTCTCCGACGATGATGAGTGTCGAGTTATTCGGAATGAAGTTCGCCTGATAAAACGATCTAAGGTCCGCTGTCGTCATGCTGGTGATCGAGGCTTCATTTCCCACCAGCGCGTGACCATACGGATGGTCCGATCCATATAGAATGAATGCATATGCCTGGTCTGCGATCGCGGTTGGCCGGTCCTTGAGCTGAATGAGGGTTGTCAGCCGGTTCTTCTTGACTCGATCGAAATCCTGCTGGGGAAAAGCTGGATGCAGCGCTACATCTGCGAAAAGTACGAGAGCGCTGTCGAGTTCCGCTGTCGGCGTATGCAGGCTGATTGTCGAAGCATCCCACGAGCTGTTAGCGCCAAGTCCGATTCCAAGAAACGCTTCCTGATCCGCGATCTGGAGGCTCGTGCGGCTTGTTGTCCCTTCACGCAGCATCGCCGAAGCGAGATTCGCCGTCCCGCCCTTCGATGCAGGGTCAACTGTCCCGCCTCTTCCAACAACGAGAATGAAATCAGCAAGCGGAAGCTCATGTTGCTCGACAATCATGAGCTTTAGCCCATTTGGCAGCTGACGCGTTACAATCGGCGGAAGCGAAACTTTCGGCGGTGGACCAAGTGTCGGCACTTTTGTCCTGTCGATTATCTGTGCCGCTGAGACTGAGCTGAAGGCCGCGAGTCCGATGAGAGTGGTAAGACAAATCCGTTGCGACGTCATCGTCCCGCTCCATTTCCAGTGAGAGCCATTTCGCGTTTTCCCTGAGGTACGATTGTCAGAACGAGTTTGTGCTGGCCCAGATACATTCGCGCTACTCTCTGAACATCTTCGCGGGTCACCGCGTCGTAACGCACGGCATCTTTCTGCACATAATCGGGAGTCCCCGTGAGGTAGTTGTACCGGTTGAGAAGATCCGCCTTTCCGTGCACGCTCGCGATACGATTGAGGAAGCTGCTCCGGTAGGAATTCTTCGCCCTGGCCAGCTCGCGATCCGTCACTGCCTCCGTCATCAGTCGATTGACCTCTTCGTTGATGACCTTGTCGATAGCGCCCAGTGACTGTCCGGGTTTCGGCGTGACGTCGATTTCGAATGTGCTCGCAAGCCTCGCAGACTGCTGTGACGCCCGGACCGTCTGCACCACCTGCATATCGTAGACAAGTCTTTTGTAGAGGCGTGAATTCTTGTCGCTCGCCAGAATGGCCGCAAGAACATCCAACGGAGCGTCGTCCTTGCTGAATTCTTTCGGACTTGGCCATTCGTAAAAGGCCCTCGGAAGCTGAACCCGATCTTCGGCTACGAGAAACGTGTCTCGCGGAAGTACAACGGGTGCGACATTCGGTCGTGGAGGAAGCGCCGGGCCGCGTGGAATGCTCCCGAAATACTCCTTTACAAGAGCCTTCGTTTTTATCGGGTCGAAATCGCCGGCAATGGCCAGGGTGGCGTTGTTCGGAGCGTAGTAGGTCCGAAAAAAGTTCTTCACGTCGTCCACCGATGCGGCACTGAGGTCCGTCATTGAGCCAATTACCGGCCAGGAATACGGATGTCCTTTCGGGTACAGGCCGGCGACGATGATCTCATTGGCGATTCCATACGGCGCATTCTCTACGCCTTGCCGCCTTTCGTTTTTTACGACTTCACGCTGAAGATCGACCTTTGCCTTGTCCATTGTCGGCAGCAGGAATCCCATTCGATCAGAGTCGAGCCAGAGCGCGAGCGGAAGCGCGTTGGATGGAATGTCTTCGTAGTAATTAGTCCGATCTTCCGCGGTGGACGCGTTGTTGTCACCGCCTGCTGCTTCGAGCTCTTTGTCAAAGACGCCATTGGGTACGTGCTCAGAGCCCATGAACATCAAGTGCTCGAAAAGATGAGCGAGTCCGGTTCTGCCAGCTCGCTCATCCGCTGAGCCAACATGGTACCACGTGTTGACCGAGATGATCGGAGTGGAGTGATCCTCACTGAGAATCACTTCGAGCCCGTTGGGCAGCGTGTACTTCTCGAACCTGATTCGCGGTATTGCCTGCGCGGTTGCGGAGCCAGCTGGAATTGCGACGGCAATCGCCACGCCCATTAAGTAGCTTAATGATACTAACAGTCGACGTCTCACAGTTTCCTCTCGAATAGAAATGCCAAGGGTGCTTTCACAGACTCTCCAATCATGTATCTCCAGCGTTTCTCGCGATTGGGAGAAATCGGGCTGGTCCGAGTCGGTGACGTATACGTGGTGATCCCGAACCGGTTGCCGAGGATGGACAGGCGAAGCATGTGGAACGGATCACTTACCAGGATCGCGCTGGTAATTCGCCGGGTGCTGAGAATCGCGGACACCGCCAGCATCGACTCGCGCGTCGTCCTGCCCTTGTTCTCCAGCACAATCGATGAGTCCGGGACTCCGTGTTTCCGTGCGTAGATGCCTCCCACCGCAGCCTCACTTGTGGTGTCCCCGTATCCCTTGCCACCCGTGAGTACGAGCAATTTGCCCATGCCCTGTTTCCACAGATCGATCCCATGATCGAGACGCGCGCGCAACACCGGCGAAGGACGCCCGTCGTACTGCGCCGCCCCCAGCACCACGATGGAGCCAGCTGGCTGCGCCTCATCCATTGCGCTCCATACCAGAACCGCGCCCATCCACCCTGCCCAGAACACCATCACGGTGAGCAGCACACTCGCAAATATCCGCCACAATCTTCGTCCCGCTCGAGCCATTCCTGAAACTACTTTAGAACGAAACGCGGGTGTGTGGCTCCGGACACGCGACGGAATACCCCTTCGATGAGAGAGCAGCTTGATATTCGTCCTGCACCTCTGCTTCCCCATGTACGAGCCAGACGGGGCCGAACGCGGGCGAAGCCGCTCTCACCTTCTCGATCCACGACGTAAGCTCTGTGCGATCTGCATGCGCGCTATAACCGTTGATTACTTCCACCTGCGCACGCAACGGTATTTCATCTCCATAGATCTTCAGCATCGGTTGCTTTTCCACGATTCGCCGCCCAAGTGTGTGCTCTGCCTGGAACCCAACGATTAGAATCGTGTTCTTCGGATCGCTCGCGCCATTTGCAAGGTGATGCAGGATTCTTCCGGCTTCCATCATGCCGGAAGCGGCAATGATTACCATCGGACCTTTTGCCGCATTGATCGCTTTCGATTCTTCCACGTCCCTCGTGAAGCGCACGAGCGGAAAGTGAAATAATTCCTTCACCTTCTTCACCATGTCTTCTGATTGATCGAACGTCTCGGGATGCAGCTCGAACACGGTCGTTGTATCGATCGCCAGGGGACTATCGACGTAAATCGGAATCGATGGGATCGCACCTTCGAGAACGAGCGAGTGGAGGTTATACAGTATCTCCTGCGTTCTTCCAACTGCAAACGCCGGTATCAACACCCGCCCGCCTCGTGCCGCAGTGGTCCGAACTACTTCGGCAAGCTTTGCGCGCGCACCGTCGACCGATTCGTGATCGCGATTTCCGTACGTGGACTCCATGATGACGGCGTTTGCGCCGGTCGGAATCACGGGGTCTCTGATGATCGCGAGACCGCTTCGCCCGATATCCCCGGAAAACACGAGACGTTTGGTAATGCCATTTTCGGTACAGTCGAGTACTACGGAGGCCGAGCCAAGGATGTGGCCTGCGTCGATGTATGTGCCCGTGACGCCGGGTACGACATCGAACGGCTTGTTATACGGGATGCCAACCATTAGCTCCATGGTGCGCGTGGCATGACGAATCCCATACAGTGGCTCGATGAAATCCTTCTTTCGCCGAGCCAGGAATTCAGCGTCTTTTTCCTGGATGTGCGCTGAATCTGCCAGCATCACCGCGCACAGATCACGCGTGGCAGACGTGGCCCAGATTGTCTTGCTGTAGCCTTGCGCAACGAGAAATGGAAGCCGGCCAGAATGATCGATGTGGGCGTGGGACAGAACGACGGCGTCGATCTCGCTTATCGGAATGGGCAGTGCCTTGTTCTTCCCGGCGGCTTCGCTTCGCTTACCCTGGAACATGCCGCAATCGAGCAGTACGGTATGTCCGTTCACGTGCAGAATATGACAGGAGCCGGTTACTTCTCTCGCAGCTCCTACGAATGTTATCTCCAACCGCCTCTAAGCCTCGGCCACAGCGTTGCGCTGAAAAAGAATGGTGAGCCGGTGTTCGTCCTGCGACATGAGTGCGGGCTCCCATCCGCCCCTGCTGCGCTCATTCAGAAGGTCGGTCAACGTGTCTTCGTCTTCGCGTGTGTGTCGCGTGAGCTTGACTACTACGGCCTGATATTCTTTCATATGGGAGTTATCGTCACGCAGGCACGCTGCACGACAATGCAGCATCACTGGCTCAATAATGATCGAACAGACACCTGAGTTTCCGACCCTCACAATAATCCGGCATCCGCTCGTTCAGCACAAGCTGACGATACTGCGCAATCGTGACACTCCGACGAAGATTTTCAAGGAGCTCGTCGACGAGATCGCGATGCTCATGGCTTACGAGGCGACGATCGATCTGACTGTCGAGCCAATGGAAGTCGACACTCCGCTGGAGACAACAGAGGGGCGTCACATCAGCGGGAAAAAACTCACCCTGGTTCCAATTCTTCGAGCTGGACTTGGCATGGTGGAAGGAATTCTTCGTCTCGTTCCGGCGGCCCGTGTAGGACATATCGGATTATACCGGGATCACGAGACGCTTCAGCCTGTCGACTACTACTTCAAGGTTCCAGGAGACGTTACCGAGCGCGATTTTTTCGTGCTCGATCCAATGCTTGCCACAGGGGGCAGTGCTGCCGCCGCCGTCACATCACTCAAGCGAGCAGGCGCCACACGTATTCGCTTTCTTTGCCTCGTGGCGGCGCCCCAGGGAGTTCGCAGGCTCGCCGAATCGCATCCTGACGTTCCAATTTACGCCGCCGCACTCGATCGCGAGCTCAACGCACTGGGTTACATCCTGCCGGGCCTCGGCGATGCAGGAGACAGGTTGTTTGGTACACGCTGACGAGCGAGAGCGAGAGAGACATACAGAGGTCAGCCGAACCACTCCTGGGGATCCGTTCTCTGCTGTTCGGTCGCATCAAGGATCCAGCGTTCACCGTCCCAATCTTCCACTTCGCCCTGAACCTTATCGAACCAGGCGTGCGCCTGGTGCAGGTCGCCAACCCGGCGCCATAGTTCACCCACCAGATAGGTGAGGATTGGGCGCTCGTGCCTGATCACACCATCGTATTTGGCGAGAGCCCGCGCGAACATCCATGCTGCATGCCGGCGAAAATATCGCTCGGCTTCGGAGTCTTCTTCATCGACGCAGCACCACGCTGCACGAAGAAGAAGGTCGGCAATGCTTCTCTCTTCGAGTCCCTGCCATTGGGCGACTTTCGCAGCAGCTTCGTATTTGTCCGAGCCGGCGGTGAAGAATGACACCAATGGAGTGAGCTCATTCCGGACATGCTGTCTCAAAAGCGGACTGACTTCTCCCTCTGTATTGAAGTCGCTCTCAGCCCCTGAATAGCCACATCTTCCGCACATGTGCACGAGATAGGCGAGTGGTTGAGTTCCAGCGGATCTTTCATGAAAGTCCGTGCGTTTCCCTCCAAAAGCATCCGTCGTGACGACTGCCTGCGAGCGAAAGTTGTTGTCGCATATTGGGCAACTCAGAACGATTTGACGCAACGTGGTCATGAGACTCTCTTGCTACTCGCCAAAACAAGAGAAGGGAATTTCTATGCCATCGTTCAATTGAAGATCAAAACAAGATCGCCCTTGTTCCAATTTTCCAGTCAACGTATTTTCTCGCATCCTGAAGCGCGCCGCGCTCTCCTTCCCACCCGCGACCTGGTTGTTGATGCTGATCAACCTGCTGCCTGACTTCTTCGCAGTCCTCAACAGCACCGATCGCATCGCTGCATATCTCCGCTACTTCGACAACCACCGCAGTCTTCTTGAAGCCTACTGGGCGAATTATGTCGTCGAGCCCGATAGCCCGCACTTCTCAGAAGTAGTCAAATCCGCAGCACTTGCCGGTCGAAGTGATCTTCGCACCATGCTCGAGCGCATGGACGTCGTCACACTTGCGAGAAACACGGAAGATCAGTGCAAGATTCTGCTCGAGATGGATTCGGACATCGACGTGGTGCTGATGGTTGGCGTGGGCGCGGCTAATGCCGGTGAGCTTGTCGTTGGTGGAAGAGCTGTCGCTTTCGTGTGCCTCGAACACTTCACCAGCGTCGCAAATCCGGAGACGGCCGGCCTTGGGCTCGATCCAGAGCTGATTCCTCTGTGGCTCTCCCATGAAATCGCACACGGAGTTCGCTATACCTCTCCAACGAGCCATAGCGAGATGCGCTCGATCATCGACGATATGGGAGGCTATTACTCATACTGGGAAACCGGCAAGCGCGCCTCACTGCGCGAGTTGTTGATCAACGAGGGAATCGCGGTTCAGGTATCGCGCCTCATCAGTACCGGTCATGCGGCCTGGGAATACTATGGTTACGACAGGCGCGAGTATGCGCGAATCAGAGAGATGGGCCCCGTCGTGGCTCGTTCACTGATGGGTAACTTCGAAAAGTCCGGCCTCGGCCTTCGTCTCAAGTATCTGTCTGACGGAATGAGCGAGGATGCCCGGCGTGTTGGTGACTTCGTGGTGCCCGAGAGATGTGGCTATTATGTCGGCGCCCGGATGGTCGAACAAGCTGTCGCAATGAAGGGAACCGCGTGGACTGTTCGTGCTAGCGCGACAGAAATCGCTGAAGTCAGCGGCGAAGCAGCAGAGAGCGCATAGCTCCTTACTTTCCAACACAGAACGAGCTGAACACCCGGTCGAGCACATCGTCCGTGCTGACTGCTCCTATCAGGGCCTCCAGCGCGAGAGTAGCAGCCTGCAGATGAACTGCCGCAACGGTCGCTGGAAGGTGTTCCTCGCGCCAAAGCCTCGTGAACTGAACAAGCTCTTCTTTAGCCAGCCCGATGCCGTGGATGTGCCGAGTCTTCGTCAGTATTGGTGTTTCGACGATAGATGACCCGACAGTTCGCGAGAGCTCATCGTCGATGACGCGCAGGAGTTCTTCGAGCCCCGACCCGGTTGCTGCGCTGACTTCCACGTCCATTTCTGCTTCCGCCTCGAGCCTCAGGTCGCTTTTCGTTCTTACGCGAAGAATCGCACCGCCGGTTTTGTGCGCGATCGCATCGAGTGTGCGTTGAATGGACTTTTCACTGTCGCCACACGCGAGAACAACGTGCGCGCGTTTCAGGTAACGGCCACTAACCTCGATACCCATCTTCTCGAGCGTGTCTTCCGTATCTCGCAAGCCAGCGGTGTCTACAAACCTCAACGGCCACACTGATCCCTCGACAAACCCTTCGATCGCATCGCGCGTAGTCCCCGGCAGGTCAGCGACGATCGCACGCGATTGACCCAGAAAGCCGTTGAAGAGTGACGACTTTCCAACATTTGGCTCGCCGGCAATAACTACAATCGCACCTTCCTTGAGCATCTCCCCGGCAGGTATTGTCGCAAGCATTGCGTCCAGGGCCTGGACAAGCTCGTCTGCCTCACCGGCGATTCGGCCACGCGAGATCGGACCGTCGTCCTCTTCCGGGAAATCGATGTCATAGGCAATAAGAGACTGAAGAACCAACAACTTCGTCCGGAGAGCCTCGATCCTCGAGCTCAACCCTCCGTCGAGCTGGTCCAGAGCTACGCGGTGCATCCCAGCTGATCGTGCATCGATCAGATCTCCAATGGCTTCTGCCTGCGTAATGTCGAGCTTGCCGGCGAGCACTGCACGCCTTGTGAATTCGCCTGGCTCGGCCAGGCGGCCACCCGCGGCAATACAGGCTTGCACGAGCCGCGTTGGGATGTAGTGACCTCCGTGACTGGCAATCTCTACCGTGTCCTCACCGGTAAACGAATCGGGATGCTGAAAAACGGTCACCAGACAGCGGTCTATCAGCAAGGAATGTTCGTCGGTGATTTTGCAAAGCGTAGTACGTCGAAATTCGAGGGGCCACGGACTCACGAGCTGTGCGGCTATCTGGAGTGCATGCTGTCCGCTCATTCTCACCAGAGCGATCGCCGAGCGGCCGGGTGGTGTCGATAAGGCAACTATTGTGTCCTGACTTCCGGCGAGACTGGATGCAACGGCCGGAGCGATCGTCACCCTATGCTTTCGGGAAGGTTGAATGACATGCCTGGCTCGAGTATCTCGACGTCTCCACCGCGTGCGTGCGTCGGGATCTGTTCTCTGAGCCGATCGATCGCGTCGTGC